>CAZHHS010000200.1:0-3916 GCA_964532395.1 uncultured Desulfobacterales bacterium
TGGTGCGCCCAGCAAGATTCGAACTTGCGGCCTACGGATTCGTAGTCCGGCGCTCTATCCACTGAGCTATGGGCGCACTTTGTGTGTATCGTTTATAGTGGGTTTGTGGTATTCTGTCAAGTTGATCGACAGGCGCAGGGAGACCTTATTTCCGTGTTGGGGAATGCAGATCAAGCATTTATGGAACAGGCGATCCGCGAGGCCGGAAAGGCCTTGGAAAAGGACGAAGTCCCGATCGGAGCGGTCGTTGTAAAAGACGGCATCGTGCTGGCAAAGGCCCATAACGAAACCCGGACCCTGCAGGACCCGACCGCCCATGCGGAAATACTGGCTCTCAGAAAAGCGGCGGCCCGTCTGGGCAATTATCGCCTGTTGGACACCACCATGTATGTCACCATAGAACCGTGCGTCATGTGCGCGGGGGCATTGCTCCATGCGCGGGTGAAACGGCTCGTCTACGGCGCCCCGGACCCCAAATGGGGGGCGACGGGATCGTGTTACAGCCTTCATTCGGACCCCCGGCTCAACCACGCCATAGACGTGACGGGAAATGTTCTGGTCGAACCATGCCGGGAACTCATGCAGTCATTTTTCCAAAATAAGCGGGATTCCAAAACACACAGACAGTGTGGGAGTAGGAGCGTAAAATGAAAAGAGATTCAGCAATTCAAAAACACCCCCTTCTTTACTGCCTGGCCGGTCTATTATGCGTCCTGTCGGCCCTGACGCCGGCAAGGGCGGATACCACACCCCCTTTTGACACCGAGATAGCGGACATGGCCCTGATGAAGCTTACCTCGGGCCCCGAGGCGCTTCGGGCCATCAACAAACTCCACGGAACGGCCATTCCCATGAAGAAAGGCTTCATCGCCCACTACTTGGGCACGCAGGGCAAAGCGGTCGTATGGGTCTCTGAAGCCCCGTCGGTCGAAGCCGGCACCGAACAGATCGATGTGATGATCGAGAAGATGAAGGCAAACGAGCGATCCCCCTTCCGCAACTACAGTCAGTCCGTCGTCAACAAAACCCCGGTCATCGGCTTTCACGGTATGGGACAGGTGCACGCCGTCTTTCAGATCGATGCGTGGGTCTACTGGATCAGCGCCGATGAGCAGGATATGGACGTCTTGTTGACTCACCTGTGCAAGACCCAATCAGCCAATTTGCAGTAAGGGTCCAAAAAGGCAAGACTTTTGCATTAAAAAACGAATTCACCGCAGCCACAGAGGTTATTTTGCAACACGGGCGTATAGACAAGACGTAACCGACAGGGAGAAACACAATGCAGGGATTGCGAGTGTTGGTCACCGGTGGGGCCGGCTTTTTGGGGAGCCACCTGTGTGACCGATTGATCGAACAAGGCGCGGAGGTCTTGTGCCTGGACAATTTCTTTACGGGCGGAAAAAAGAACATCCGCCACCTGATGGATAACCACAACTTCGAATTGATTCGACACGACATCGTGGAACCGATATTTCTGGAAGTCGATCAGATCTATAATCTGGCCTGCCCGGCGTCCCCGGTCCATTATCAGTACAACGCGGTCAAGACGGTCAAGACCAACGTCATGGGGGCGATCAACATGCTGGGGCTGGCCAAGCGTGTCAAGGCGAGGATACTTCAGGCATCCACGTCTGAGGTATACGGCAGTCCACAAGAGCATCCGCAACGAGAAACCTATTGGGGTCACGTAAACCCCATCGGGCTTCGCAGCTGCTACGACGAAGGCAAGCGGGTGGCGGAGACCTTGATGATGGACTACTATCGCCAAAACGGCGTGGACATCAAGGTCGTCCGGATCTTCAACACGTACGGCCCGCGGATGGCGGTCTGCGATGGACGGGTGGTCAGCAATTTCATCGTCCAGGCCTTGAAGAACAAACCGATCACCGTCTATGGAGACGGAAGCCAGACCCGCTCCTTTTGCTATGTTTCCGACTTGATCGACGGACTGATCCGAATGATGAACAGTGAAGACTTCACGGGTCCGGTAAACCTGGGAAATCCGGTCGAGTCGTCCATCAAAGCGCTTGCGGAACTGGTGATTCAACAGACCCGGTCGGCGTCTCAAATCACCTACATGCCCTTGCCTCAGGACGATCCGATACAACGACGGCCGGATATCACGTTGGCCAAAGAGAAATTGAACTGGTCGCCGCAAGTCGACCTGAACACGGGCATCGCTGAAGCCATCGCCTACTTTAATGCCTTTTCGTCGGAGGCACTACCGGTCTGTTAGGGCTGGGAGGCCATAAGGATTATGACATCTATGCCACACAATTTAAAAATAGCCTGTGTGGGTGCGGGATATTGGGGGAAGAACTTAATCCGTAATTTTGACGAACTCGGTGCGTTGCATTTGATCTGTGACACCGACGACTCGCTGCGAAGCACCTTTGAAAAGCAATATCCCGGCGCCCGGTTTTGTTACTCCTTCTCCGAAGTCCTTTCGGAGCCCTCCGTCGACGCCGTCGTCATCGCCACGCCGGCGGAAAAGCACTACACCTTGGCCAGAGAGGCGCTCCTTGCGGGAAAACACGTCTTCGTGGAAAAACCCCTGGCCCTTGAAGTCACGGAGGGCGAGGAACTCATCGCCTTGGCCAAAAAGACCGACAAGACCTTGATGGTGGGCCACATCCTGGAATACCATCCTGCGGTACTGAAGCTCAAAGAGTTGATCGATTCGGGAGAACTCGGTCGGATATACTACATCTATTCAAATCGGCTGAACCTGGGCAAGGTGCGGACGGAAGAAAATATACTCTGGAGTTTTGCTCCCCACGATATATCCGTTCTGCTCATGCTGTTGGAAGAAATGCCCACGAGTGTGACCGCCCTGGGCGGCTGCTATCTTCACCACGACATCGCCGACGTGACCATCAGCACCCTGAGTTTTCCCAGTGACGTCAAGGCCCACATCTTCGTCAGTTGGCTTCATCCCTACAAGGAGCAAAAACTGGTGGTGGTGGGAGATAAGAAGATGGCCGTCTTCGATGACACCGTAAAAGACCAAAAGCTGAGTCTCTACGACGAAGGCATCGAATGGATCAACCGCATGCCGGTACCCAGAAAGCAGTCTCCGGACACGGTCGACGTGGAACCCTTGGAACCGTTGCGGGAAGAGTGTCGTCATTTCCTGGATGCCGTGGCTTCCGGAACACCGGCCAAAACCGACGGCGAGTCTGCTTTGCAGGTTTTAAAGGTTTTGAACGCTTGTGAGACCTCCCTGGCCGGAAAAGGCACACCCGTCAACCCGGCCTTAGACTACGACCAACACCGGGCTTCGATTCATGAAAGCGCCGTCGTTGCGGCCTCCGCTGAAATCGGATCGGGAACCCGTGTCTGGCACTTTTCTCACGTCATGGACAAGGCGGTCATCGGGGATGACTGCAATATCGGCCAAAACGTCGTGGTCGGTCCCCGGGTTCATGTCGGAAACGGCGTAAAGATTCAAAACAACGTTTCCGTATATGAGGGCGTGACCCTGGAAGACCAGGTCTTTTGCGGCCCCTCCATGGTCTTTACCAACGTCTATAACCCACGGAGTCATATCCCCCGGAAACATGAAATCAGGCAAACGCTGGTCAAAAAAGGGGCGACTCTGGGGGCGAACGCCACCATCGTATGCGGCAATACCATCGGCCGGTATGCCTTTGTGGGGGCGGGCACCGTGGTCACCAAGGACGTACCCGATTATGCCCTCTTTCTGGGCAACCCCGGAAAAGTCAGCGGCTGGATGTGCGCCTGCGGCACCAAGATCGGCTTCCAGTCCTTGAGAGCGGTTTGCCACCACTGTGGAACCCACTATGCCAAGGACGGAGACAGGGTCCGGCCGATCGAAGACCCACAGAAGCAAGCGAGCTAAGGGCTCGCGCAAAAATAACTTCACATTTTGCCATCTCGGCTTCCGCCCGTC
>CAZHHS010000201.1:0-3912 GCA_964532395.1 uncultured Desulfobacterales bacterium
GTATCACTCACCGACATGAGAAAACAGGCGGGATCGGTCACGGCGTGAATACGCGTCACTTCATTTTCTGCCAAGACCAAACTCAAAACACCATTGTCCGGGGTCAGAAAATAATGCCCCTCGGATTCGACACAAACGATGCGGCGATCGCCCCCGACGCCGGGATCCACGACCACCACATGAACGGATTCCCGGGGAAAATACGAAAAGCTTGCCGCCACCACCAAGGCTGCCTGCCCAATGTCGTGCCGGCGAATTTGGTGCGTAATGTCCACCAGCAGAACCTGTCGGTTCAGGGAGAGTATAACCCCCTTCATCACCCCCACATATTCGTCGTCAAGCCCGAAATCGGTCAACAGGGTGATGACCCGCCTCTCTTTTGCCATAGAAAAACTCCGAATGCGGTCTTTGGATCCGGCCTACGCCGGACAACGAGGGCCGGGTTAGACCTCTTCTTCCCTCTCCCGATATCGCTTGATCACACGGACAACCAGTCGAATGGCATTGGCGGCGAGTATGATGGCACTTAAGACCATGAGCAGCAGGGGGATCCAACCGTAGGCCTGGTACCGCTCATGTGCCTGGGCAAAACCGAATCCGATACGTGCAAAAAGAAAAACCGCGGCGGCCAGGACGCAAACCACCATGCAAAACAGATCAGTATCATGCCAAGGGGTTACAGCCTTTCGAAAAAAAGGGCTATCGTCTAGTTTCATGGCCGCCCCTCCGTAACCGTCAAATCACCGGCACCCGAAGGTCCGGAAGTATTTCTTTAAACCACGGCGAGTCACTTCTTTCAAGGAGTTCGTATATGGCCATTTCAGTGGAACTCATGATCGCACCGGACGCCTGCATCCGATCAAGGCCAATTTGCCAGTTCCATTGCGTCCGTGATGAAACCGCATCGGACGCCACATGTACCGTATATCCCTTTCCCATAGCACCAAGGACGGTTTGCGCAACACAAATATGGCTCTCGATACCCGCCACCAACAAAACCTGTCTGTCCCTGCCCAGCCCCTCCAAGTGTTTTCGGAAAGACCGATTATGGAAACAACCGAATTCCACTTTGTCCACAGCGGGTGCACTCGGAATTTCCCGATTGATCTCTTCCACAATAGGACCAATGCCCTTTTCATATTGAGTGGTCACCACGATCGGAAGCCCGGCAATACGTGCAAATCGAACCAGCAGGAGGATATTCCCGGTAACCCGTTGCGGCTCAAAGACCTTTGGCAAAAGCTTTTCCTGTGGATCGATAACCAAAACGATCACATTTTCTGGAGACAACGAATCCTGTGCCATGGTTTTTTACCTCTCACGATCTGTATTGCGCCGCCCGGCAGGGCCAAACGTCCGCCTTGGATATTTTTCGGGGAACACCCCGTAGACAAAAAAAGAGGCTGCCTGTACCGGCGAGCCCCTTGATTCCATAAACGGTGTGACGGTCTTTCCTTGTGGGTGACATCATGGCCCCGTCACTCTTGTCACTCCTCGTCACCCTTATCTTCCGTGCCTTCTCCGGCGGCTTCGTGCCGGCTCGGGGATTCGGCCTTTTCGGTGTCCGCCTTCGCCCCCGGGGTCTGTTCACTTCCGCCGGCCGGTTTCGTCGCCGCCTCAGGTGACTTTTCAGCAGCCTTTTTGTCCTTCGTTTCAGCGCTGTCCGTTTTCTTCTTCTGGGCCCCCGTCTGCTCGACCCGCTTTTTTGCCTTCTTTCGTTTGGGCTTTTTCTTTTCCGCCCTATCTTCGGGAGCAACAAATTCAACCAACGACACCGGTGCTGCATCCCCGAGTCGTTTTCCCAGTTTCACCACTCGTGTATACCCGCCCGCTCTTTGCCCGAAACGACCGGCAACGTCTTCGAAAAGCTTATGGACGACCGCCTTGCTCCGCACAATACTCAATGCCTTACGCCTTGCATGCAAATCGCCTCGCTTGGCCAGGGTAATGACCTGATCCGCCCACCGTCTCAATTCCTTGGCCTTGGCATCCGTTGTATGGATCCGTCCATGTTCAAACAAAGAGGTCACCATATTGCGAAACATGGCATTACGATGACTTCCGGTGCGGTTCAGCTTTGTACCAGCTTTTTGGTGTCTCATTGCTCGCTGCTTTCTCCTTCCTCAGCGCCTTCCTCCGGTGGCTCGAACCCTTCGAGCTTCATACCCAGCGTTAATCCCATTTCTGCGAGCACGTCCTTGATTTCATTGAGGGATTTGCGCCCAAAGTTCTTGGTCTTAAGCATTTCCTGTTCTGTTTTTTGCACCAACTCCCCAATATAACGGATGTTGGCGTTTTTTAAACAGTTGGCCGAACGAACCGACAACTCCAACTCTTCAACGCTGCGGAAGACGTTCTCGTTCAGGGGTTCTTCCTCTTCCTCCGGCTCTTCCGGTATGGGCTCCGGCTCTTCATCGAAATTAATAAACACCGACATTTGCTCTTTGAGTATTTTCGCGGCATACGCCGTTGCATCTTCCGGCAGGACACTGCCGTCCGTCCATACCTCAAAAGTGAGCTTGTCATAGTCGGTCATCTGGCCGACCCGGGCATTACCAACCACATAACTGACCCGTTTAATAGGAGAAAACACGGTGTCAATGGAAATCGTACCGGCAGGATCATTGCCGTCCTTGTTGGACTCCGCAGGGCTATAGCCCTTGCCGACCCGTAGTTTCATTTCCATGTTCAGCCTGGCATCCTCGGACAATGTAGCCAGGTGATGTTCGGGATTCAGAATTTCCACACTACCGTCGGTAATGATATCTCCCGCGGTTACCACCCCTTGTCCGGCGGCTTCGATACGGACCATCCGCGGTCCCGAATCAAACATGCGCAACCGGACCTCCTTGAGGTTCAGGGCGATCTCCGACACGTCTTCCAAGACACCGGGGATGGTCGTAAACTCGTGCATCACGCCCTCTATCTTCATGGACACAATCCCCGCCCCGTGAATGGAAGACAACAGTATGCGCCGGAGGGCATTGCCGATCGTAATGCCAAAGCCGCGCTCCAGGGGCTCACACACAAATTTTCCGTAACTATCTGTACTGGCGCTGACCTCAATCCCTTTGGGCTTGATCAGTTCCCGCCAGTTCATGTACATAATCTCATTTGACCCTGAGGGCATCGTTTTGCCTCCGAATTTGCTGATTTTGTTAATTACAGGCAGCCCAAGATCCAAGGGGACTTACCCGCCATGACTACTTGGAATAAAGCTCAACGATCAGCTGTTCCTGCATGGGCATTGTCAAATCGTCCCTGGCCGGAAAAGCATTCACCTTGCCCCTGAATTGATCCTTCTCAAGCTCCAACCAGCCCGGTACGCCTCGCCGCACCACGGTCTCCATGGCATCCAGGATCACTGAAATTTTCCGACTCTTCTCCCGGACCTCAATGACGTCATCGATTTCGACCAAATAGGAAGGAATGTCCATCTTCTTGCCGTTCACCGTAAAATGATTGTGCCGTACCAGTTGTCTGGCCTGGGTTCGGGAATTGGCAAACCCGAGACGGTAAATCACATTATCCAGACGTCTTTCCAGGAAGACCAAAAGCGTCGTTCCCGTCACGCCCTTTCCCCGTTCAGCCCGTTTGAACGAGCCGTGGAACTGGCCCTCCAAAAGGCCATACATCCGTTTCACCTTTTGTTTTTCCCTGAGCTGGATTCCATAATCAGAGGTCTTTCGCCTCCGCTGCTGGCCATGCTGGCCGGGCGCGTACCCCCTCCGGTCAAAGGCACACTTATCTGAATAGCACCTATCTCCCTTCAGGAACATCTTTAGATTCTCTCGGCGACAAAGCCTGCATACCGACCCGATGTATCGTGCCAAAATCCCCCCTCCTTTCAAACTCTCCGGCGCTTTGGTGGCCGGCATCCGTTATGGGGTATGGGTGTTACGTCCTTAATCA
>CAZHHS010000202.1:0-3909 GCA_964532395.1 uncultured Desulfobacterales bacterium
TTGTAGAGCTGAACATAGACCTGTTTGGGCAACATCTCCGCCATCAGTTCGTCGGGCGACGGCTCGCAAATATGTTCGGGGATATATCCCTCCTCGGCATCGCTCTGGGAAACATCTTCCCCCGTTTCCACCCCGGATATGGGTACCAACTGGGTCAACCGAGGCGTCTGCCGCGCCATGGAAACGAATTCCGAAAAAATCATATGGACTTCATCCGTTTGCCCGTCCATAAACCGATCAATCATCTCACGACCGACATTTATGGCCACATTGAAGTCAAACCGGGCGCCCACCACACCGATATGTTCACTCACGATGTTGCGGTTCCGGCGACGGAAGTGGTCCCGACCCTTCTTTCCCATGCAGATGAGCCGTGTATCGATACCCTCCCCGGCCTTTTCGTCTATGAATCGCTCGGCTTTTTGCAACAAATGGGTATTAAAACCACCGCACAATCCACGGTCAGAGGTTATGAGGATCAGGTCTATCGCCTTGACCTCCTGCCGGGGTACCAGCAAAGCAGGCGCACTTTCTTCGTCCCCTGCCACGCGTTCCGCCAGACTGCCCAGTACTTCGGCGAATTTCGTCGCATAGGGCCGAAAGGCCTCCATCTTTTCCTGAGCTCCCCTGAGCCGAGAGGCCGCCACCATATTCATGGCCCGGGTAATTTTCTGGGTCTTTTTAACCCCTGAAATTTTGGTCTCTACATCCTTTAGTGCTGGCATATGTTACCACCCCTGTATATATTCCGTTTCTCGCCGGATTATTTGATCGTGTCTCTAAACTCCTCGCCGTACTCAGTCAGTGCCTTATTCATGGTCTGTTCCAGCTCGTCACTGATCACCTTCTTTTCTGCAATCTCACTGAGTATTTGAGGATATTTGCTCTCCAGAAATTGATATAATCCGGCCTCGTATTTTTCCACGACGTCTACGGGATACTCATCCAGAAAGCCCTTGGTTCCCGCAAATAGAATGGAAACCTGTTTCTCCAACGGCAGGGGCTGATATTGCGGCTGTTTCAAAATCTCAACCAAACGGGTTCCACGGGTCAACTGCCGCTGGGTGGCCTTATCCAGGTCACTGCCGAATTGGGCAAACGCTTCCAGCTCACGGAACTGCGCCAAATCCAGTCGCAACGACCCCGCCACCTGCTTCATTGCCTTTACCTGGGCCGCACCGCCCACACGGGACACGGAAAGTCCCACGTTGATGGCCGGGCGCACACCGGAGAAGAAAAGAGAGGGCTCCAAGTAGATCTGCCCATCGGTAATCGAGATCACGTTGGTGGGAATAAAGGCGGAAACGTCACCGGCCTGCGTCTCGATGATCGGCAGCGCCGTCAGGGTCCCGCCGCCAAGCTCATCATTGAGTTTTGCCGCCCGTTCGAGCAGCCGGGAGTGGTTGTAAAAGATGTCGCCGGGATAGGCTTCACGCGCCGGGGGACGTCTCAGCAAGAGGGAAATCTGCCGGTAGGCGGCCGCCTGCTTGGAAAGATCGTCGTAGACGATCAGCGCGTGCTTGCCGTTGTCGCGATAGTACTCACCCATGGCACAACCGGCAAAGGGCGCAATATACTGAAGTGTTGCCGGGTCACTGGCGCATGCCGAGATAACGATGGTATATTCCATCGCCCCATGTTTCTCTAAAACATCCACGACCTGCGCCACCGTCGACTTTTTCTGACCACAGGCGACGTAGATACAAACCACGTCTTGACCTTTCTGGTTCAGAATTGCGTCCACGCCGATGGCCGTTTTGCCTATCTGGCGGTCACCGATGATAAGCTCCCGTTGGCCCCGGCCGACCGGCGTCATGGCATCGATCGCCTTAAGGCCCGTATACATGGGTGCGTCCACGGACTTTCTGGCGATAACCCCGGGAGCAATCCGCTCCACGAAACTGGTCTCCTTGGCGTCAATCGGGCCCTTACCATCCAGGGGTTCGCCCAAGGCCGTAATGACCCTGCCCAGCACCTCATCACCCACCGGCACCTGAGCAATCTTGCCGGTCCGTTTCACGGGATCACCTTCTTGAAGCTCAATGTCTTCGCCCATGATGGCCACACCCACATTGTCTTCTTCCAGGTTGAGCGCCAGGCCCATGATGCCATGGGGAAACTCCAAGAGCTCCATATTCATGGCCTTTTCCACGCCATAAACCTTGGCGATACCGTCCCCGACCGACAGGATGGTGCCGGTTTCACTTACGTCCACCTTCTTGTCGTAGTCCTTGATCTGACCTTTGATAATTTCACTAATCTCTTCGGCTTTAATCTCCATCAGCTTCCCTCACCCCTTTGCAAAGATTCTTTTATGCCAATAAGTTGACTCCGTACACTGCCATCGAGGACTAAGTCCCCGATCTTGGTGATGACCCCCCCGATGAGCTCGGGATCGACGCTGGTCTCCACGGTCACCTTTTTTTCCGTCTTTTTGACCAGGGCATCCCGGATCTTCGATATCACATCGTCCGAAAGCGCCACAGCGGAGACGACATCGGCACGAACAACTCCGGCAAGCTCATCGCTCAACTTTTCATATAAACTGTAAATATCTTTCACATATCGAATTCTGCCCTTATCAAACAGAAGTGACAAAAAAGAGGACATCACCTCGGAGGGCTTCAGGCGTTCCAAAATAGCCAGCAAGACCTTTTTGCGGCTCTTGCTGTCATAGAGGGGGTTACACAGGGCGCTTTCCAACTCCTCGTGAGCCTCCAGCACCGCCACAAAGGCTGCCAGTTCCTCTTTGTACTTGTCCGCCTGCCCGTCCTCACTCCCAATGGCCAATAGGGCCTTGGCATACCGTCTGGCAATTCTTGCATTTATCACTGGGCTACCACCACCTTTTCCAAGTATTCGCTAACAATACGCTCCTGGTCCTCGTCCTTGATATTCTTTTTGATCAACTCCTCAGCCATCGCCACCGCCTGATCGGCCATGTCGGCCTTGAGCTCCCGCCGGGCCTTTTCAAATTCATGCTCGATATTCTTCTTGGCCTGTTGCTGGAGTTTCTCCGCCGAGGCCTTGGCCTCTTCGATGATCTTTTCTTTGGCCGCCTCACCCTCTTTGATGTAATCGGCCACAATCTTTTCGATTTCTTTGTCCAGGCGGCTCAGCTTTTCCTGGTATTGCCGCAGTTCGTCTTCCGCCGCCTGTTTTCTTTTCTCCAGATCGTCCAGCTCGTCTTTAATCCCTTGCTGACGGGAGGCCAACCCTTTGGCCGCCGGTTTTTTCAACAGATATATCAGCACCCCGGCAAGGACCACAAAGTTCATCGTCCGCCAAATGAGGTCCTTACCTTTGTCAAAGCTGCTTTCTCCATGCCCGCCCCCGGCAGAGGCCAGCACATCGCCCACGGCCACGAAAACAGCAAAAATCAGAAGAAGGGCCACAACACACCGCAATTGTCGACTATTCAACAGCCCCCTTATCATGACACCGCCCTCCCCAATATCTTCTCTGCAATCGCCGCAGAATATCCCTTGATTTCGTCCTGCAACTTGCTCTTTGCCTGCTCAACGTCCTTGGCCACCTGGGCTCTCACATTTTCAAGCTCCTTTTGGGCCGCTTCGTTTACCTCTCCGATAATCCGCTTTTGTTCTTCCTCGCCGGCCTGCTTAAATTTGTCCTTTTCTTCGTTCCCCTTCGCCCTGGCACTACTCATCTTTTCCTTAAAGGATTTCTGTGCCTCCACGGCTTCGTTTTCCGCCGTGGAAATGCCCTCTTCAAGCCCCCGAATTTTGGCCTGCCTCTCGGCGAGTATCTTTCGTATCGGCTTGTAAAGGATCACGTTAAGGACGAAAATCAGAACGAGAAAATTGGCGATCTGGAGAAACAATGTCCAATCAGCACTAATACTCATGGCTTACTCCCACCTCATTGATTTTTCAGGACTTACCGCGAACC
>CAZHHS010000203.1:0-3907 GCA_964532395.1 uncultured Desulfobacterales bacterium
TTTCATTAAACACCGCATGGGCGGCCGCCAGTCGGGCGATAGGAACACGGAAAGGAGAGCAACTGACATAATCGAGACCGAGATGATGGCAGAAGATCACCGAGCCGGGTTCACCCCCATGCTCTCCGCAAATACCGATTTTTAGATCTTTTCTGGTGGCTCGACCGTTTTGGACCCCCATCGTCATGAGCTTGCCGACACCCGCCTGATCGATTGCCTGGAAGGGGTCATCGACGAGTACCTTGCGTTGGACATATTCCGGCAGAAACGTGCCCGCGTCGTCTCGAGAATAACCGAAGGTCATTTGCGTCAAGTCGTTCGTCCCGAAGGAGAAGAACTCCGCGTTTTGAGAAATCTCATCAGCTACCAACACGGCCCGGGGAACCTCGATCATGGTGCCCACCAGGTATTTAAACCGCTTGCCTGATTTCTTCATGACGTCTTTGGCTTCCCGGTCGATGATGGCCTTTTGATCATTGAACTCGGCGGCTGTGCCCACGAGGGGTACCATGATTTCCGGCGTTACGCGGATGTTATTTTTTCGGCACTTGACCGCTGCCTCAAAAATGGCTCTCGCTTGCATGGCGGTAATTTCTGGATATGTAAGTCCCAGTCTACAGCCCCTGTGTCCCAACATGGGGTTGAACTCCGATAAGAAGTCGGCCTTTGCCGCCACGGCCTTGGCGGAAACACCGAGCCGTGAGGCCATTTCTTTCTGTGTCGCTTTGTCATGGGGAATAAATTCGTGCAATGGGGGATCCAGGAGCCGGATTGTTACCGGCCGGCCTTTCATGGCCTTAAAAATTCCGTAGAAGTCGTCCCGTTGCATGGGCAAGAGTTTGGCCAAGGCTTTCCGGCGGCCTTCATGATCCTCGGCCATGATCATTTCTCTCATCGCCCAAATTCGCTCTCCAAAAAACATGTGTTCCGTCCGGGTAAGGCCGATCCCTTCGGCTCCCAGCTTCACTGCCGCGGTGGCATCTTCAGGTGTGTCCGCGTTGGTTCTTACCTTTAGGGTTCGCATCTGATCGGCCCAGGTCATCAGTTTTTTGTAGCTGGGTTCTTTTTCCGGGCCTTTGGCGATGAGGGGGAGCTTCCCTTCATAGATAACCCCTTTGGTGCCGTTCATGCTGATCCAATCGCCTTCTTTGAAGATCTTGTTCCCGAATTTAACGGTCTTTTTCTGGAAATTGATTTCTTTGATGTCGCCACTGCCCACGATACAACACTTTCCCCAACCCCTTGCCACAAGGGCGGCGTGGCTGGTCATGCCCCCCTTCGAGGTCAGGATGGCCTGGGCCGGCTTCATGCCGTGCACGTCTTCGGGAGACGTTTCTTCTCGGACCAGGATTACCTGCTCTCCTTGTGTGCCCTTGGCTTCGGCCATGTCCGCGGTGAGGACGATCTGTCCCACGGCACCACCGGGGCCTGCAGGTAATCCGGCGCCGATCTTGGACGCCGTCTTTTCCGCCTTGGGATCCAGCATGGGAAGGAGGAGCTCTTCGAGTTGTTCCGGACGAACACGAGACACGGCGGTTTCCTTGGGGATGAGTCGCTCTTTGACCATGTCGGTGGCGATTTTAATTGCCGCCGGCCCATTGCGTTTGCCCACACGGGTTTGAAGCATATAGAGGGTGCCGTGCTGGATGGTGAACTCGATATCCTGCATATCCTTATAGTGCTTGTCGAGTTTGGTCCGAATCTGGTCGAGCTGTTTATAGATTTTGGGCATTTTTTGCTTAAGCGTGGGCAAATGCTTGTTTGTGTCGACCTTGGACACCTCGTTGATGGCGAAAGGGGTGCGAATGCCCGCCACGACGTCTTCCCCTTGGGCGTTGATGAGCCATTCCCCGTAGAAGTTATTGTCTCCGGTAGCCGGATTGCGAGTAAATGCCACTCCCGTAGCGCAGTCGTCTCCCATGTTCCCGAAGACCATGCATTGCACATTAACCGCGGTTCCCCAGTCGTCGGGGAGTTTTTCAATGCGGCGGTATGAAACGGCGCGTTTGCCGAACCAGGATTGGAAAACCGCGTCGATAGCGCCCCAGAGCTGATCCATCGGATCGTCGGGAAAGGGTTTGCCGAGAACCTTCTTGATCGTTTTTTTGAAGTTTTCCGTTAACGCCTGCCAATCTTCCGCGGTAAGGTCCAGGTCGTTGTCGTATCCCTTCTTTCTCTTGAGCTGATTGACCAAACCCTCCAGTTGCGCCCGTATGCCTTTTCCTTCTTCCGGCTCGATACCCGCCGATTTTTCCATCACCACATCGGCGTACATGGAAATCAGTCTTCGATAGGCGTCATAGACAAATCGGGGGTTTTGTGTTTTTTCAATGAGGCCGGGAATGGTTTTACTGGTCAAGCCGATATTAAGGACGGTTTCCATCATGCCGGGCATGGAGGCACGTGCGCCGGAGCGAACACTAAACAGAAGTGGATTTTTCGGATCCCCAAGCTTTTGATTCATCAGCTTTTCCACCCGAGCCAGGTGGGTCTTGACCTCTTTTTCCAGTCCCGGCGGGTGCTTTCGTTTCCGACGGTAGAACTCGTTACACGCGTCAGTCGTGATGGTAAACCCTGGCGGAACCGGCATGCCCAGGTTTACCATTTCGGCAATGTTTGCCCCTTTTCCTCCCAGGAGGTTCTTCATTGTGGCGTTGCCGTCGGCCTTTCCGGCGCCGAAGAAATAAACATACTTGGGATTCCGTGTCATTACGTCTACTCCTTTCTATTTGAGTTCGCCGGGCGGTTGCGTGGTTGCTGATCCGGACACTGACCCGGCCCAGTCCTAGAATGCTCCTCGTAGCACATGATCTAATGGAAATCAAACCTTTTGGATGAATAAAGGTCATGATTCTTCGCCCAGGGCTCGAGTATCTTGGGTGGAAAGATATTGCCATGGTTTGTCCGGTGTGATAACAGACCAGATAGATATTGCCGTCGTGGTTTTTTACGGCGCAATCCCGCCGTCTCTTTGAGACGACTTACCCTGGCATAATGAATTGGAGCGGTTTTTCGGGAAGGCAGGGTCTTTGAAGGTATGAGCTCGCCAAAAAGGAGAGTGAATGTCTTTATTGTTTCGGATGCGACCGGTGTTACGGCTGAACGAGTTATTAGTGCCGCTTTGCTCCAATTCAAGCAAATCACGCCTGTTTTCAAGAAATATCCCTACATCAGAACAGAAGCCCAGATGAAAGACATCCTGGACAGGGCTGAAGGCTCCGGGGGGATACTCATCTATTCCATCGTGTCTGAGGAATTGAGGAGATGGTTTCGGAGGGAACAGAAAAGACACGACATCAACACGGTGGATCTGCTGGGTCCGTTGTTGAAGCGGATGGGCAAGCTCTGGAACATGATACCGATGTTGCGTCCGGGTTTGTTGAAAGGCGTAGGAGAAGAATCGATCCGTCTGGCCGAATCGATTGACTTTACCCTGAAACACGACGATGGGCAGGGCATAAACGATTTGGGTAAGGCGGACATCATTTTGCTGGGCTTGTCTCGAACGTCCAAAACGCCCACCAGCTTATATCTGTCCTGTAATCATGGCTTGAAAGTAGCCAATGTGCCGATCATTCCGGAGGTTGACCCGCCGAAAAAAATTTTTTCGTTGAAACGAAAGAAGGTCGGGCTCACAATTTCCTCGGACAGACTTGCCTTTATCCGACAACGACGGCTGAAGTACGCGGGACCGACGGATTATACGGACATGGCCCGGATTCGAGCGGAACAAGCGTACTGTCATCGGATATTTGAACAGATAGACAATCTGCAGGTGATCGATGTTACCCATAGTTCGGTGGAAGAGATTGCCAACACTATCATGCAAGAGGAATAGCGGCGCGATGATTAAGGGCTCGCGCAAAAATAACTTCACATTTTGGCATCCCGGCTTCGGCCCGTCTTT
>CAZHHS010000204.1:0-3892 GCA_964532395.1 uncultured Desulfobacterales bacterium
CTATAAAGGAGAAGACACGTGGCGGCGTCACCATCTCGCCCGGCTCGCCCCGCCTCCTGATAATAGGCCTCTACCGTACCCGGAAAGGTGTGATGAATGACCATGCGGATATCCGACCGGTCGATCCCCATGCCGAACGCATTGGTGGCCACCACCACATCGCTTTGCCCACTCATAAACCGTTCTTGTACTCGGGTTCTTTCACTCTCCTCAAGGCCGGCGTGATAGCCATCCGCCTCAATGCGTCTTTCACTCAGCCGGGAAACGAGCTTTTCCACCCCGTTTCGGGTCCCCGTGTAAACGATGCATCCACCGGAAAGCCCGCGCAGGCGCTCGGCGATTATTGCTTGTTTTTCCTCTTCATTCTCCGTGGCGGCAACCTCCCAGAAAAGGTTTTCCCGGTCAAATCCGGTGATAAATTGTCTGGGGCTGCTTAACCGAAGTTGCCGGACGATATCCTCCCGCACCCGTTCGGTGGCCGTCGCCGTGAGCGCCACCACTTGCGGACGGCCCAGGTGCTGTACAGCCTGGTAAATCCGCAAGTAGGACGGCCTGAAGTCGTGGCCCCACTGGGAGATACAGTGGGCCTCATCCACGGCGATCATGGAGATACCCCCTTGTTTCAATGCGTTAATAAACTTGGGGTTGGCCAGTCGCTCCGGTGCGGCATAGGCGAGCTTTATCCGTCCCTCGGCAATGGCTCCCATTGCCGCTTCCTGTTCCTTGAGTTTCATAAGGCTGTGGACCGCCGCAACGGGCAGATCCAACACGCTTAGGGAATCGACCTGGTCCTTCATCAAAGCGATCAACGGAGAAATAACCAGGGTGGTTCCCTCGCGGAGGAAGGCGGGAACCTGGTAGCACAGAGATTTTCCCCCGCCCGTGGGCATGATTATCAGAGCATCCTCACCGCCAAGGATGGTTTCCAGAATCTCTTCTTGTCCCGCCCTGAACCCTTGGAAACCGAACCGGCGTTTAACAAAAGACAACGCCTGTCCAATAGGACGCTGATCTCCTGTTTCAACGGCGGCAGGTGTATGTCGGAGGACTTCGGTCACCAATGTCGTAGCCTATCCATGGCCCTTCAACCCATATTTTTAGGGACATTCGGCATATACGCCGGCCACATCCTTTTTGTTGAGAACGTGGAGGTGGATCTTCTCATCCTTTTGGTCAAAATTGTCAAAGACTCTTTTGGCGGCCTCCTCCAGGGCGTCAACCCGGTCTGTCGACACCACGGCACGAAACCGGTTCATCTTTTTGTCGTCCCGCTCCGCCTTACCGGCACTCAGCATGCGGGGCAGTGCTTCTTGCACCACCCCGATGTCCGCCGTTTCCAGGACATAGATCAACAACCTCCCGCCGATGGAAATCCGAACCCCATATGCGTCCGCAACCGGATCTCCCCGATCACATTCTATGACATCGAAGACCTCGTCCGGACAATCACATCCCAGGACATTTCGGGCAAACTTTTCGATATGGTTTTTCGCCGGCATGTTTCTCTCCTTCCTCTATGGGAGGCAGTCATCATTCCTGTCCATCAACGGGTATCATCATGAAAGCCAAAATCCTGTAGATCCTGTTAATCCTGTCTGACATTTTTCTATTCACCCGTTATCTGTCTACCACCGGTGCAGAAAACGATATTCCAGGACCGCTTCTCCCTGAGCCTCTACGGGAACGACAAACTCCAGATGGTTGGCATCCTTTTTTGTATACGGAAAATTGGCCTCTTCGATTTCCCAATCTCTATAATAGAGGGCCTCTTCCACGACAATCTTGACGTCTTCTTCTTGTTTATTGTTTCGCAGCTCGATTTCAACGGACCGCCTTTCCGCACGGTCCGACACCTTATCGACCTCGACGACCTTGCGCTCCGCCCGCAAATCGAAGGCCTTGCCCATGGTCACCTTCACCGTCTCCGACCGGGGGGTATGATCGATGCGGTCTTCGCCCACGAATTCCAGACTCTCTCGATCCCGCTTGTAAATGCGAAATACACCGCCCGGCAAGGGCCTGCCCAGACCGGCATCTTCCTGATTAACAAAGGTCAGTCTGACCGCTACTTTCTTGGCATCACGGGCCGCATTGTAAAAAAAGCCTTTTTCCGTGGACACTTCCGCCGGGGCAAACAGTGCGATCTGTTTGATCTGATTATTTTTCAAGGTCGTGGGCCTGGCCAGATCGTAGATATGATATTCAAAGAACTCACGCTCCTCAAAGCCCCGATCCTCACGAGCCCCCGCCTGCATCCGGTAGACCGCCTTGGCGCGTCGGGCCGACCCTTCAGGCGGCGCGCGATGAACCTCTCCGGCGACCAGTTTCAACCGGGCATCCTCGAAGGTGGTCCCGCACCGGCTGTTCACGGAGACCCAGGCCTCCAGATCCATCCGGTCCGACGTCTCATTCAATACACCCACGTACTCGGCGTGCCAGTTCATCCCGGTAGTTAAATAACTCACCTCAACCGTCTCCGTCTTATCGGAAACCCCGGCCAGCTTCCAGACGAGCGTGGGCCGGGTGATCAGGCCCTCCGGGAGTTCTTCCACAGTGATCGTGGTTCGGTCGTTCCACGGAATGAGCCGAATACCGTCCTCGGTGCGAAGGACCAAAGACCCCTGTTGATTGTTCAACAAGACCCCCTTTGTGTATTCGCCATATTCGGTAATAATTTCAATGGGATGATCAATGTACTTTTGAAGAATCTTGTCCGAACTGACCAGGTCATACTCAAAGTTTTGCTCGATGACCTGAAACGCCTCATTGCCCTCAACGGACCGTAGATGCACTGATGACGGAATCAGTTCGGCCGCCACATCGGTAAACCGGAAAGGCGTATCCGCATCGTCGATTTCGAGCGTGCGCTCCTGTTTGATGAGGGCCAAATCATCGTTGTATACGGTTACATAGTTTCGGGAAGCCGCAATGGCGGATGCAGCAAGACAAAGAAACACCAAAACAGACATCAAAGACGATTTCATAAGATGGGTCCTTTCTGCTCCAAACTTGGCGCAACGGAAATCGGCCATCGGACAGTAAAAAAGACATATATCACGGGATTCGCCAAGGTTGTCAACCGCGTAATCATCTTTTTGACGATCCGCTTCGGCAGAGGTGATTTTCCTTGCCTTCTACCGACTGCCTGTAGGATACAAAGTGATTGTTTGCAAGCACACCCGACACATGTCGCACCAGGTTATTAACGTAGGGATCAAAGCGAAACCGCTTTTGACACGGTTTTGGAAGCACTATCGGCAATGCACTACGCAATCATTGCAAATCCGGCATCGGGAACCACGTCGCCATTGAGCAAACGCGCTCTGCTCAACGCCCCCGCCCGGGTTCTTGGTGCAAACATCTATGGCCTGGATACGGCTACGGCGCCCGAGCTGGTCCGATGTGCCAATGACGTGGCGGCCCACTGTGATGTCGTTGTGATTGCCGGAGGCGATGGAACCTTTTCCGACATTGTCAACGCAATCGATACCGTGGAAACACCGGTCGCCTTCCTTCCCCTGGGCACCGGTAACGCCTTGAGCTACGCCCTCGGTTATAAGGGGGGACCGGCAACGGCGGCCAAACGCATCAGAGACGGCGACATACGCGAACACGACTTGTTGGACTGTAAAGGCCATAAGCGGGGGTTCATGATGTCGGTGGGATTCGAAGGGACGGTCCTCCAGTCGTACGACCGATATCTCAAACGTGGTTATGGCGGGTTCGGGGCCTATGTCGCCGGTTTTCTGGAAGCCTATTTTCGAAGATACAGGCGGACAAGCGCCCAAATTACTATAGACGGTCACACCCGGGAGGTTGACAATCTACTCAGCCTCATGGTGGTTAAACAGCCCTATTACGGCTTCGGCATGAAGGTGGTGCCGCAAGCCCG
>CAZHHS010000205.1:0-3870 GCA_964532395.1 uncultured Desulfobacterales bacterium
ACATTGGGATGGAAAAAGGTCTTTACTCGATCGCAAAACGATTATCGTACTTGTAATAATATACGTCTAATCAACAGATTGTCAAGCCTTGACGGTGTGACGCTTTTCCCGCTGAAGCTCCCGTTTTTCTTCCCGTTCTCGAATCGCCTGCCGTTTATCGTATTTCCGCTTACCCTTGGCAAGCGCCAGTGACACCTTGGCCTTTCCCTTCTTGAAGTAAACTTCCAGGGGAATGAGGGATTGGCCCTTTTCTTCCACCTTGCCGATCAACCGCTTGATTTCCCCTTTGTGCAACAGGAGCTTTCGGGGCCGCCGAGGTTCATGATTGCCATGATGGGCAAACGGATACGCCCCGATATGCATATTATGCAAAAATACTTCCCCGTTGGTAATTTTGGCGTAACTGTCCTTCAGGTTCGCCCGGCCCAGTCTCAGGGCCTTGACTTCGGTCCCTTGTAAGACCATCCCGGCCTCATAGGTGTCCAGAACGAAATAATCGTGCCGGGCTTTACGGTTCTGGCATATGATCTTTGCGATGATTTCCTCCTGAGAAATGCAATATGGGGGCGTTTCCGGGCTCGTATTGCCGGATGCACCGAGATGTTTTCCGTCGAGCGCTTAGGCGTACCCTCGGTTTCAGACCGCAGACATCGGACCGCCGGCTAGGACCCGTTGGCCTGAAAAAAAGCGGCTGTCCGAAGGGCATCGCCACAGACTTCCTCGATCAGGTCTTGGACCTTTGATGCCGTTGCCTCTCGAAGGGCTTTCTGTGCCAGGGCCTTGGCATCTTGGTAAGAGAGACTGCGAATGGTTTCCTTGATGGCGGGAATGGATACCGGATTCATGCTGATACTGTCCACTCCCAAACCGAGCAAAACGGGAAGACTCATGACGTCACCCCCCATTTCACCGCACAAGGCAACGGGAATCCCCGCCTGCTTGCCGGCGTCGACGACCTGTCGGATCATTCTCAAAACTGTGGGATGAAGGGGTTGATACAGGTTGGCCACATGCTTGTTAATCCGATCAATGGCAAAAGAATACTGGATCAAATCGTTGGTACCCAGGCTGAAAAAATCGACTTCCTTGGCGAAGATATCGGCCATAATGACTGCAGACGGCACTTCCACCATGGCCCCCACCGGAATATCCCGTTTAAACGAAAGCCCCTCTTTTTCCAGAGACTCTGCGGCTTCATCCAGCATCTGTTTGGCCTGGACGATCTCTTCCACCTGCGCCACCATGGGAAACATGATCCGCACATTGCCAAATGGGGCCGCACGCAGGATAGCCCGCAGCTGCACCTTGAAAATTTCAGGACTCTGCAGGCAAAACCGGATGGCCCTCACTCCCAAGGCCGGATTGATCTCATCAGGCCATTGAATACTGCTGGCAAATTTGTCACCGCCGATGTCCAGGGTGCGAATCGTCACCTCCCGTTCCCCCATCAGTTCGACCAGATCCTTGTAGTTTTCAAACAAAGCGGTCTCGGTGGGCAGTTTCGACTCATTCAAGTACAAAAACTCCGTGCGGTACAATCCGATACCATCCGCACCGTGGTCGATTACGGAAACGACCTCCTCAAGCACTGTAATGTTGGCGTTCACCGATACCCGATGGCCGTCCGTGGTTTCCGCCGGGAGGTGGCTCGTCCGAGTGATCTGGGCTTGGAAGGCTTCGAGCTGGACCTTGCGTTCATGATAGTCCGTCAGCGTTTCCTCATCGGGATTCACGATCACCACGCCGGTACTACCGTCGACGATGATGAGATCTTCCGTTTTGATCTCGTCCGTAGCCTTTTCCACACCCAATATGGCCGGGATCTCCAGGGACCGGGCGATGATCCCGGTATGAGACGTCGGGCTACCCATTTCGGTAATAAACGCCTTGACGCGTTCCAACTGGATCTGCGTGGTTTCCACCGGAGACATATCGTGGGCAACGATAATCACCCGCTTATCGATGTCCGACATTCGGCCGTGAGCCGTTCCCAACAGGTTCTTAAAGATGAGGTTCGACACGTGAATGATGTCCGTCTTGCGCTCCTGAAAATAGGGGTCGGGCATCTTCCTAAAATTGGAAATTACTTTGTCCGTGGTAATCTTCAACGCCTGCTCGGCGTTGATACGCCTTTGGCGAATCTGATCTATGGCACCCTCGTACAGGGTCCTGTCCCGGAGGATCATCATGTGGGCATCCAGAATGTATGTCTGATCCTTATACTCTTCCGGAATCTCATGGATGACCTTGCGGAGGTGTTCCTGGGCCTTCTGGACAGCCGTTTTGAAACGGGTGACCTCACTATCGACTTCTTCGGGGCGAAGGACCCGTTTTTGAATAACCTGATCTTCTTCCTTTTCCAGCACATAGGCCTTGCCGATGGCAATGCCTACGGAAGCACCGATTCCCCTCAAGATCACACTCTTACCTTTGCTGTCTAGTGTCACGAAGACTCCCCAAAACCATTCTCTACGGCTTCCGCAATGCGATCCAGGACATTAAGGTCGGCGGAATCGGCCACCCGCACGGTGACTTGCGTTCCCTTGGGACAATACAATCCCATCATATCCAGGATATCCGTGGCATCCACCTCACGGCCTTCCTTTATCAGATATACACCACTGCGGGCGTCCCGAGCCAGACGGGCGATGGTAGCCGCCGTGCGGGCATGCAAACCCAACTCGTTTTTAATCGTCATAATTCTGCTTAATTCCACACCCCGTCTCCAGCTTGGACTGTTGCGCAATCGGCGCCGGTTTATCCTGTTTGGTGGGGTCTTAGGACTCACGCAAGTGGCGAAGCAAAAGCACTGAATTGTCGTAAAACTTTTACTATAACGCCTATATGTGGAGATGTCAAAAGTGTTTTTGGCAGTTTACTTGTGGTAGCGGGACGCCTGATGCATAAAGGCTTCAATTCGGGTGAGCATATTCGTCCCTCCCTGACCATCGTACACCGCATGGAGGACGGGAAGGCCCGGATATTTTGCCAAGGCCCGTTTAAAGATAGGGACGGTAATGTTTCCCAGCATGCAGTTTAAGACAAAAAGATTACAAATCCCCGAAATGCCCAAATCGGCAAACTGCCTGACTCGGGCGGTAAACGTGGCCAACACGGGATCGATATCATGATATATGAACGGATCCGAGCCGCGAACAATCTCTCGGGCTCCCATGGTGCCCAAGGGGCGCAAAGCTGCGGGTAAGGACTTTTCCACTTCTTCGATCCATTCCATCATCCAACGATTTCTTAACCAGTAATAGGCGGCTGCACCTATCCGTCCCTGCTTCAGCCGACTTCTTGGATAGTAATGGCCCGAAAAAAGCGCATAAAAGTTGGGCACCGTAAGGCCGTGAAGGACCACCTCTCCCCCCAGCCGCTCGATGGTTTTTACCAGATCTTGATTGGCCCAACGATTCAAAACGGTATAAAACTCCCCTACAATTCCGATAAGCGGCCGAACTCGTGACCGATCCACGGCGACAGCCGTAAGCGCAGCTGCACTTTCCCGAAAGGCGGAAAGGATTTCATGATTCCATAATCCCGGCTTGCCGTTAGGGCTGGAAACGGCCCTGGCAATTGCGTCTATACCCTGCCCGAAGACGCGTTCGGTTTCTCCGGGCCGCTGTTCATAGGGACGGACATGTAACCGTATCCGTTCAAGGGCTTCGGCGGCGATCCATCCCTGCCAAAGCAAACGGGTGAAACGCAACCCAAAAACCGCCGAAAACTCATCCACGCGAGAAGAGGTGAGCGGTGCGACCACGGGTACCTGAGACAATCCCAGCCGCCGGAACATCGTCGCATGGCCGATACCGTATTGACTGAATCGACAGGCACCGTCGTAATTTTGCATCAGTACCGCGCTGC
>CAZHHS010000206.1:0-3813 GCA_964532395.1 uncultured Desulfobacterales bacterium
CTTTCGATCATCTGGTTGGTCATGTGTTTGAGCGATTCAAGGAGTTCTACCTCGGAGACCCCGGAAACGCGGGCGGAGAGGTCGCCTTTGGTTACCCGGGCCAGGGTGTCGAAGTGTTCGGCCAGGCCCATGGCAAACTCGTGGGACAGCTCGACAATGTCTCCCAGATTATGAGCGGTGGCGTTGACCATATGTTTTAAGTCCGAAATCAGGTCAATATCGGAGGTTTCCGGTATCTCCACCTCGGGGTTGCCGGAGGAAATTTCGGTGAGTGCGTCCAGGGCTTCGGTAAGGCCCAGTGTCAGAGACCTGCTCAACTGCCTGAATTTCTGCTCACTTTTCCGCAATGCCACTTCTGTTTCCAACTCTTTGAGTTGTTTTAGCCCCATGGCACCGACCATCTCGGCGAAATTTGTCAGGAAACCCAAAACGGCGGGGAGTATCTCTTTTGGAACCACGGGCAGGGCGTCAACGGCATTGAGATAGGCGGTTTCCGGGAATCCATGCTCGGCGGCTTGATGGCGGAAAAAGTCGTGATCAGGGGGTGTTAGCAGAAACTGCCCCACAAAGGCGTTGGCTACATGTTGGCCGCCGACGATGATGGGAGACGCCGCGTCGGTCAGGCCGTTTTTACACGAATAGATGGAAAAGCCCTTGCCTTGGCTCAGATCGTTGGCCAGTTGTGTGTCGCTTTCGATACACTTTTCCCGTGTGAGCGGATGTTTACGGTGAAACTCCGTACAAAGGGTTTGCCATCGTGACCCCAGAAGGACCCGGCCGTCCAGATCGATAATCGCCGCGGCGATACCCACCAGATCACAGAAGCTGTCGAGTAGTTTCTGGGTTTCTTGTATGTCGAACAGATCGGTGAGTGCGTATTTCATCCTTGCCTTGCCTACAAACGGAAACGTGGACGCTTTTCTTGCCAGGTGACTTGATGAGCACGAATTGTGCCAATGTTGCCGGTTGTCGGTGGGTAAAAGGGGCCGTCCGTTTGCCCATACAGTCGCGGGGCGGGGCAGTCGGGAAAAGGGGGCATGCCGGCCGGTGGGTTGTCAAAATATTGACGGCGGCACGGGCGTCCCTACCGGCCGGGGCGGGACGCCTGATCCTGCTTCCGGGCGATTTCTTTTAGCCGGTTTAAGACCTGTTGGGTTTGCTGCTCATGTTCCGGCGGGACCATGAGGGCGGGAATGGCCACGTTTTGGGCCAAGGTCGCCTTGCGGTCGTCAGGCGTCGGATACGGCGTTACAAGTTTTTCCAGCTCGGTTCCCCCATGGGCGATCAGAAAAGAAAGCACCTGGTTCATGGGACCAAAAAAACCGCCTTCATCCAGGGCTTCGATAAATTGTAAGAAAAGAGAATTAACGGTCAGCCAAAAGGGATCCACGACCGCACTTCCGTCCGTCCGGCAGGATTGGGTGGAGAAAAAGGATCGACAGGCGAACGGCCGGTCAGAATATATCAGGCAATCCGTTGCCGAGAGAAAGAGGCACCGTTCTTGTCGCAGTTCGTCCCGGTTGTCTTCCGGCGGGTCCTGTCCTTGGATACATAGGCGGGCAAACATATTGGTAGTGACGAGGCGGTGTGACCGCGGTGACGGTGATTGGATTGCGGCGGCGAGTCGGTCGCGACCCGGATTTTCCATAACTGCCAGGCGTTTGAGGATTCGACGGCCTTCCAAGGTGGTTATAGCGACGTCCTGGGTACAACAAACGCAGCAGCCTCGCCGGCAAGCAACGGGAAGATCTTTGGAGAAGTCTTCGTAGAGTGCATAAACATCATCCAGAATGTCAAGGGAAGCAGGTGGCATAATTCGGTTCTGTTGAACCCAATAAAGGCCTCGGTGGATAGGGGCGGCTCAGTATCAGGCGTTGAGATGGGTTACGGATGATTCTCTTGATAATGAAGTCCCGTGCTTTGGGCGGGGTTATGTGAATAGGCCTTGCCTGTGTGCGTGTTCGGCATGGGACTTTTCTCCGGTTCCCATCTGAATCCGTATGGTGTTTGCGGCTCTCGCTGCCGGATGCGTGGCAGTGAGCAATGGCACATTGGGTTCGGTGTTTTGCATCCGGCGACTCGTGCCGCTTGGACACGGGTGCTTAGCGAACCAAAGATGGAAACCGGTGAAAAGCCCCATGCCTCACGTCATCTGGATCGCCCCTGTGGGGGCGCCGGGTTTCTGTAGGCCACTACTTTCTTTGATCATAGAGATACAGGGCCATTCCTACCGCCGCGGCTTGTTCCTCGCTCATGGCTGAAGCCGGGCCCGGGCTTTCTCCCTCTTTGTCCGGCGATTTTTCCAGGTCCATACGGGCAAAGATCCGCCCGGAGATTTGCATGATTACCTGAAGGATGCCCAGGACAATGAATATGCCCACAAAACGGATGACCAACGTGGCGATGGCATAATTCCAGTCAATGGCTTCCATATATCGCTCCCGAGTCGAATAGTTGGCAACACGGCCGGCCTTTGGTTTCGACCGGCCTATATAACGGTTTTCTCACTAAAGGGCCGGCCTCCGGCAGTCGGAAACAACCCCTTCTCGCCTACAGATCTCAACCGAACATGGCAATCAACATGCCGGCGGCCGATGCGCTCCCGATGACGCCTGCCAGGTTCGGCCCGATGGAATGCATCAGGAGAAAATTGTTCGGATTTTCCTGCTGGCCCACCATTTGAGATACTCTGGCCGCCATGGGCACGGCGGAAACGCCGGCGGAACCGATCAACGGATTCAATTTATCTTTTAGGAAAAGATTCATGATCTTTACGGTGAGGATTCCCCCAACGGTGCAAACGGCGAAATCGAGCAATCCGAAGGTAAAGATCAACAAGGGCTTGGCTGTAAGGAATTTGTCCGCCTGCATGGTGGCCCCTACGGAAATGCCAAGAAAGATGGTAACGATGTTCATCAAAGATCCTTGGGCGGAGCCCGCCAATCTGTCCACCACCCCGCTTTCCCGCATGAAGTTTCCCAGCATGAACATGCCCATTAATGGGGTGACGGCGGGGATCAAAATGGCGATCACGGCCGAAACGATAAGGGGAAAGAAGATCTTTTCCAGTTTGGACACCGGCCGCAATTGCTTCATCTGAATCTGGCGTTCCTTTTTGTTGGTCATGGCCCGCATGATCGGCGGCTGGATCAACGGGACCATGGCCATATACGAATAAGCGGCCAATGCGTTCGCCCCCAAGAGATTCGGGGCGAGTTTCGCCGTCAGATATATGGTTGTAGGGCCGTCGGCGCCTCCGATAATGGCCACCGAAGCCGCTTCTTTCATGGTGAAGCCGAACAGCAGTACGCCAAGGAAGGTGATGAACACCCCCAGTTGTGCCCCGGCGCCGATCACCATGGTCTTCGGGTTGGCGATCAAGGGGCCGAAATCGGTCATTGCACCGAGTCCGAGGAATATGATGCACGGGATGACTTCCCATTCCACGCCGTAGTGATAAAATATGTTGAACAGTTCCCGCTTGCCCTCGTCCCCGATGCCCATGAGGGGTACCAGTGGAAAATTAACGATAAAGATACCAAAGCCGATGGGAAGGAGCAGCAGGGGCTCATATTTTTTGGCAATGGCCAAATATATAAAGAAAAGGGCGATGGCCCACATGATAACCAGCTTGTAATGGAGATGAAAGAGTCCGGTCTGGGTATAAAGGATGTTAAACAGTAGATCGATGAATTGGTCCCAGCTCATATGCAAGTCCTCGTCGGTTCGAAATTTAAAACACTCCAGGCCGGGCCGCAGAGCGTTCCCGGGGATTTACAGCAAAACAGCGGCAAGGTCAAGCAGATTCAAGGA
>CAZHHS010000207.1:0-3794 GCA_964532395.1 uncultured Desulfobacterales bacterium
TTTGAGTACGGCCAAGAAGGCGGACTGGGGAATCATTACCGAACCGACCATCTTCATCCGCTTCTTGCCCTTTCTTTGTTTTTCCAAGAGCTTCCGTTTTCGGGTGATATCCCCCCCGTAACACTTCGCCGTAACGTCCTTACGGTAAGCCGAAATGGTCTCCCGCGCGATAATTTTCCCGCCGATGGCCCCTTGGATGGCGATTTTGAACATCTGTTTGGGAATTTCTTCTTTGAGCTTTTCGCAGGCATGCCGGGCCCGCTTGTAGGCCGCATCCCGATGGACCAGCTGGGACAAGGCGTCAACCTGCTCCCCATTGATGAGGATATCGAGTTTGACCAGATCACTGTCCCGGTAATCGAGCATTTCATAATCAAAGGACCCATATCCCTGGGTTACCGTTTTCAAACGGTCATAAAAATCGTATGTCACCTCGGCCAGGGGCAACTCACAAACCAGTTCCACCCGCTGGGTACCGATATAATGGGGCTGTGTTTTGGTCCCCCGTCGCTCCTGACACAGCTGCATGACCGCGCCGAGATATTTGTCCGGAAGCATGATCGTCGTCCGGATAAATGGCTCCTGTGTCGATACAATGTCCGTGGGATCCGGGTATAGCGAAGGATTGTCTATGGTTTTCGTACTACCGTCGTTCATGGTGAACTGGTATTTGACCGACGGAGACGTAATGATGAGAGACAAACCGAACTCGCGTTCCAGCCGTTCCTGAACGATTTCCAGGTGGAGAAGTCCCAGAAACCCGCACCGGAATCCGAAACCGAGGGCTGCCGAGGTATCCTTTTCATATTCCAGGGCCGCATCATTGAGCTTCAGCTTGTCCATGGCATTGACCAGGTCTTCATATTCATCCGAGGCCACCGGATATATAGAAGAGAAAACAACCGATTTGACCTCCCGGAATCCGGGCAGCGGTCGGATGCACGGAAAATCGTCCCGGGTAATCGTATCCCCGCACTTGGTATCGCTTACGGTCTTTACACCGGCGATGATATACCCCACCATCCCCGCGGAGAGTTCCGTTTTTTTCACCCGCCGGATTTGAAAGATCCCCACCTCTTCCACGCGATAGGTAGCATTGTTGGACATGAAGCGAATCGTTTGACCCGGCTTAAGGCTTCCCTGAAAAATCCGGCAATGAATGATGGTCCCCCGGTACGGATCGTAGCTGGAATCAAAAATGAGGGCCTGGAAAGGCTTGTCGGGGCTTCCACTGGGCGGGGGTAACTTGGTAACGATGGCTTCCATAATCTCTTGGATGCCGGTACCCTCTTTTGCCGAGGCAAGGATGGCATCCTCGGGATCCAGCCCCAGATCGTGCTCGATTTCCGCCTGGGTTCGTTCCACGTCGGCCGCCGGCAAATCGATCTTGTTGATGACGGGAATGATCTCCAGGTTGTGGTCCAGCGCCATATATAGATTGGCCACGGTCTGGGCTTCCACGCCCTGACTGGCATCGACCAGGATAAGCACCCCCTCGCAGGAAGCCAAGGACCGGGAGACCTCATACATGAAATCAACGTGGCCGGGGGTATCAATGAGATTCAAGGTATACGTCTTTCCGTCCGCCGCCGTGTAAGGCAAAGAGATAGCCTGGCTTTTTATGGTAATCCCGCGTTCTCTCTCCAGATCCATGGAATCCAGGATTTGCTCCTTAAACTCCCGGTCCGGGACTATGCCGCTGGTCTGGATAAAACAATCGGAAAGGGTCGATTTTCCGTGGTTAATATGTGCAATAATGCTGAAGTTACGAATATGTTTCAACGGTGTCCCTCTCCAAACGCCTCAGGTCTGAGTAGTCTATAGCCTTTCCCAGATAGGCATCCACCACGGCTTGATTGTCTTTAATCCCCTCAGGGGGGCCTTCGGCAATCTTTTCTCCGTAATTGATGACCACGATGTCGTTGGAGATGTTCATGACCAGATTCATATCATGTTCCACCAACAAAACCGTGATTCCTTGGTCTCTGATGGCCGAAATCCGCTCGGCAAGCCGTTCGGTTTCCCGGTCGTTCAGTCCGCCGGCCGGCTCGTCCAACAGGAGCAAGCGGGGGCCTGTCGCCAGGGCACGGGCAATTTCCAGGCTTTTTTGTTCCCCCAGAGAAAGGCTGTGTGCCTTGAGATTCTCTTTGTCAAGCAGGCCCACAAAGTCGAGCTTTTCGAGGGCAAACTCTCTGATCTCATCTTCTTCCCGACGCATGCCGGCCAGGCGCAGGCCCGAAGCAAAAATCTCCGACCGGGTCCGTACGTGACGCCCCACCATCACATTTTCGAGCGCGGTCATCTCCCCGAACAGCTCAACGGTCTGAAAGGTACTGGCAATTCCTTTTTCCGCCACCTGGTGCGGCCGAAGCCCGTTCAAGGCCGTATGGTCCATACGGATGTTTCCGCTCGTAGGCTTTACGATGCCGGTGATCATTCGAAAGAGCGTGGTTTTTCCCGCACCGTTGGGACCGATAACCGATTTGACTTGCCCTGGGTGGACCGCAAACGACAAGTCCTTAATAGCCATAAGGCCGCCGAATTCCTTACAAAGCCCGGATACTTCCAACAATGGTTCCATGACGCTCTCCCCGAACGATCAGTAGGCCTCCGTGGGGTTCGGGAGGCAGCACAGTTTTTACGATCACATCAATCTTAAAGCATGACAAAAGCCGGGGGGATAGTCAAGAAACTCAGACCGGCCTTCTACTCAACTGGACGCCTATCGACAGAAGTAATGGGCGAATTGGCGAAAGGTCAGTGGCGAGTAGGAGTGAAACTCGGGCAACAGCTCCAGTCCCGGCACCACCGCTTTGACTACGGGAATACCGAGATCCTTCCGTGTAAGATTCACATAGATGGGCCGATAGCCGTTGGCCATCAGCACGTCTTCCAACAGCGCCAGGTCTTGGGCGGTGTTTCCGGAGGAAAAAGATTCGATCATATCCGCCCCGCGGGTGGGCACTTCGCCGGGCGGTGGTTGTAACGGAAACCATGACGGATGATAGGGCAATTCCGTCAACGCCGACACCATCGCCCGGGGACCGTCCAGGTCTGCGGCGCATCCTTTCAAAACCTCACCATTGGGTCCTTCGACGAACGCCTTGAAGCAAGGAATGCCGAACTCCGACGTCATATCCATAAACCGGACCATCGATCCCACCTCTCCCAGATCCTTGAAAATGGATCTCAATGGAAACGCATCGGGGTCCGGGAAGAAACACCTGTCCGGGGAATAAGGAACCAGGCGTTCTGCATCTCGTTCGATAACTTCGAGCAGAGCGCTAAGCTTGGCCGCTTCCAGGGTGTTTCCCGAAGCAAGCCCCGTGGACGGCAGACCACTGGTGAGACTGATTTCGTCGAGGTTGCAAAAGAGGAAGACCAGCTGCGCAGGGACGTAAATCGGCTCGGAACCGGTTTCGGTGACCCGCTGACCCCGGATCCACGACAGCTCTTGGTTACCATAGGAAACTTCCAGTAAGACTTCGTTGGGATCCAAAAGCGGGTATGAATCAGCCAGGTCGTCTCGATGACCCACAACCCAAGACGGATCTTCCTCATAACCGACGGGACCTTCCGAATCGAAGCCGGCAAAGGCGGACACCCGCTCGACGACCTCCATAAAGCACGAAGCCCGGGCACCGTCCATATCCCTGCCTTTCCCGTAGCTCGTCATTCGCCCCGCCAAGGCCCAATCATGCCGACCTGCAGAGACAGTCACTTCCATTTGCCATTCTACTTGAAGGGCGAACGGGGTGGGGCTTGCCGGATTTTTGGCTACCGGGCTCATTCTT
>CAZHHS010000208.1:0-2222 GCA_964532395.1 uncultured Desulfobacterales bacterium
TACGGATCTGCTTTGTTGGTGGGCACTTGAAGTACACGTGTACGTCGGCGCGACCACCGCCGCGCATCTCCGGCAAAGTCGGCAAGCGGTGGATTTAGGACGCTGAGGATTCTTGACATTTTGTTAAGTCTAAGGTAAAAAAATGTATAATTGTTTGTGTCTTAGGCTGAAAACGGATATCGAGATTGCCATGATGGCATGGATATAGCATGCAACATATTGTTAATGTGGCAGGAATAGACATTGGGCAGGGAGCCTCGCCGGTGTTGATTGCGGGGCCATGCGTCATCGAAGACTATGAGACCACGCTCGGGATCGCCACATTTTTAAAAGAACTTACCAGCGAGCTTGACATCCCCTTCATATTCAAGACCTCCTATGATAAGGCAAATCGGACGTCGGGGACTTCTTACCGAGGTCCCGGCCCCGCCAAAGGGCTGGAGATTATCGCCCGGGTGAAGGCCGAAGCGGGGATTCCTGTCATTTCCGACGTGCATACCCATGCGGAGATCGCCCCTGCTGCGAAGGTGTTGGATATTATACAAGTGCCGGCGTTCTTATGCCGCCAGACGGATTTCATTTATGCGGTTTCTGATGTCGGTAAACCGGTTAATATCAAAAAGGGGCAGTTTTTGGCGCCCGGGGATGTAACACATGTTGTGGAAAAGGTGGTTTCCAGGGGGAACGACCAGGTCCTGCTGACAGAGCGAGGCAATAGCTTTGGTTATCATAACCTGGTGGTCGATTTTCGGGGGGTGGCGATCATGAGACGCCTCGGTTGGCCGGTGATATTTGATGCCACCCACAGTGTACAGCTCCCTGGAGGAGCAGGATATGCATCGGACGGGCAAAGAGAGTTTGTCCCGGTTTTGGCCAGAGCCGCAATGGCTGCAGGGGTGGACGGTATCTTTCTCGAAGTCCATCCGAGTCCGGATAAGGCCCGGTGTGACGGCCCGAATTCCGTTGGTTTGTCGGACTTGAGGGAGATTTTGGTCGAGCTGATTGCCATCGGGAAAGCCCTTGGATCACCTGATTTAACGACGGAGTGAATTTGCGTGTTTAGAATCCGACTGATTGTTTTTGCCGTCTTTATATTGGTTATCGGTGGCTTGGTAATTCTGTTGCTCAGGGGGGTGGACCTGAGCGGCGGACCTGAGGCCATGCTGACCGAACTGGGTGATGAACTCAGCAATACGCGGCTCAGTTCCATACACCATGTCGCCAAGAGAGACGGGGTACGCGAGTGGTCTCTCGACGCCGCTTCGGCACGATACCAAAAGGCTCGAAACCGTACCTTGCTTAAAGGGGTTTCGGTACGGTTTTTTGGCCAAGACGGTGAAACCGTTCACGTTACCGGGGATAGCGGTGTGCTCTATACGGATAGTATGAATATCGAGGTGTCGGGCAACGTAGTGGTGGCCGCCGGATCACGAACATTAAAAACCAAAACCCTGCATTACGATCACGAGAATCGCTGTGTATTTACGGATACCCCCGTAACCATAAAGGATGAAGGCCTGACCTTGGCCGGGAACTCTATGCGGTTTTCCCTTTCCCGGAAGGAAGGGTCGCTCTGGGGGGATGTGAGGGCCGTTTTTAATAGGCCGGAGATGGTTTTTGTCGGCTCTTAATTAATGTGCCGGGATAGAGATAATGGGGAAGATGATGTTCGTGCGCTTTTTCGAATTGAGGCTATTTTCTTTATTGTTGGCGCTGTGTGTAGTATCATTCAATAGTGGGTATGCAGAAGAAACAGACAGCGGGACCGACGAGGCATCGCCGTCTTCGCCGATCCGGATTACCTCCCAACGAGTCGATTCGGATCAGAAGGGAAGATGGGTCAACTTTACGGGAAATGTGGAAGCCACTCAGGACGATGGGAAGATTTGGGCGGAGAGCCTGAAGGTTTATTATCAACCTGCCGATGAGAAGTCCGAAGTGGCCGGGAAGATTGACAAGATGGTCGCCCAAGGAAATGTAAAGATCGTTTTTGACGGTGAGTCAAAGACCGCGACCGCCCAGAAAGCGGTTTATACGGCACGTGATAAAGTATTGGTCCTTTCAGGGGGGACACCGAAGGTTTGGTCGGGAGACAACTTTGTTCAAGGCAGTCGGATCACCCTTTTTCAGAACGAAGGCAGAACCGTGGTGGAAAGCGGAGAAAATGACCGGGTGGAAGCTACTTTTTATACCCAAGAGGAAGGGGGATTGATAGACTAGGC
>CAZHHS010000208.1:2232-3794 GCA_964532395.1 uncultured Desulfobacterales bacterium
GAGCAAGCGTTGCCATACTGAGGTCTCGTGCAGCCGGACCTGGAACTGACCTGGAATTAGAATGACAACCTTAAAAGCGCAAGACTTGATCAAGAGTTATAAAGGTAAGCGGGTTGTCAATCAGGTCACTATGGAAGTTGACAGCGGAAGCATTGTGGGGTTATTGGGTCCCAACGGTGCCGGCAAGACGACGACGTTTTACATGATCGTGGGGTTTGTGAGACCGGACTCTGGTCACGTCATCTTAAACGGTGAGGACATCACCACATACCCGATGTATCAAAGAGCCCGAAAAGGGGTGGCATATTTACCACAAGAGGCGTCGGTATTTCGGAAGCTTACGGTTGAGGAAAACATATTGGCCATTTTGGAAACATTACCGCTGTCAAAGTCCCAACGTGCCCAACGGTTGGCCGAGCTACTGGGAGAACTTAATATTAGCCATTTGGCGAAACAAAAGGGATATGCCCTGTCAGGAGGAGAGCGGCGGCGGGTGGAGATTTCGAGGGCGTTGGTGAGTGAACCGTCGTTTGTTTTGCTTGATGAGCCTTTCGCCGGCATTGATCCGATAGCGGTGATTGATATCCAAAAAATAATCGAACAGTTGAAAGACAAAGGAATCGGCGTGGTCATATCAGACCACAACGTGCGGGAGACCTTAGGGGTTTGTGACTGGGCTTGTATATTGAATGAAGGCGTGATAATTGAAACCGGCACGCCTGAGGTGATTGCTTCCAGCCACGTGGCAAAGGAGATCTATTTGGGCGAACGTTTTCGGTTGTGACGAGTGACATCGGAGATGCAACAAGGTGAATCCCTCAAGTAAGGGTGTGTAAGAATGGTATTGGAACTTCGACAGCAGTTGCGTTTGACGCAACAATTGGTGATGACGCCGCAGCTACAGCAGGCGATTAAGCTGCTGCAATTGTCACGGTTTGAATTGCTGGACGTGATCAACCAGGAAATGGTGGACAATCCCGTCCTGGAAGAGGTCTCGGAAGAGCAGTCGGATGGTCAAGATGAGCGTCGGGATTCCGCATCGTCGTCGGCGGTCGAAGATGCCAAGCCGGTTACTGTTGAAGAAAAAGCGCGTCAAGATATCGATTGGGCCAATTATTTGGGTGAGTACAGTTCATCGGGGGCGGTCCACTACGAACCTGAAGAGCGTGAAACGCCTGAATACGAAAGTTTTTTGTCCCGGCGTCAGTCATTGGTCAGCCACCTTTCTTGGCAGTTGCTTTTGTCCAACCCGGATGAAATCGATGAAAGCATTGGTACTGCCATTATCGGCAATTTGGACTCGGACGGTTATTTGCAGGCGACCGTGGAGGAAATTGCGGCGTTAACCGGGACCGAGTCGTCTCGGGTGGAAGACGTGCTGGGAAAAATGCAGGCCTTTGATCCGGTTGGGGTTTGTGCCCGTGATCTGAAAGAATGTCTGCTCATTCAAGCCAAGCATTTGGAGCTGGAAGATTCTCTTGTCGTTCACATTATCAAGAATCATTTTAAGCATTTGGAGAATAAGAATTATAAGGCTATTAGTCATGCATTAGGCGTTTCCA
>CAZHHS010000209.1:0-3752 GCA_964532395.1 uncultured Desulfobacterales bacterium
CCGGTCTCTGTGAGGCTATCTTGACTTACTACACCAACGTGTCCGGCTCTGATGCAACGTCGGCTGGTTCTTGCGGCATTGAGAAAGGAATAGGACCATGAAACAACGGGTATGTCTTTGCTGGGTGGTTGTCGTCGTAATGCTCTTTTTCCCATGTGGTGGCATGGGGCAGACGGAACAAATGAATCAACTGGAAGTGGTGGATGCTGCGATATGTCTTGATGTGATGAACCACGAATGTGTGGGGAAGGACGTGGTGTTTCCGGCGGATGTTGGGAAGCTTTATTGTCTGACACGGATTTACGGCGCCCAAACGGATACCCGGATCGTTCATGTTTGGTTCTTTGGAGATATCGAGCGTGCCCGGGTTCCGTTGGATATCCGTTCAAGTAACTTCAGGACATACAGCTCCAAGATCATACGACCCATGGAGATCGGAGACTGGCGAGTCGAAGTGGTGGATTCACAGAACCGGGTACTGAAGATTATTGAGTTTAAGGTTGAGTGAATACAACGCGGAACAGCTGCAAACGATCAACGGGGTCTTGGCATGCCTGGCCGGCCTTTCTCCGGATACCCGGAACGGGCTTGAAAAAAACGTAGCCGATTATCTCACTTTCCGGCGGGATGTTGATCGTTTTCTGGACACGCACTTCTCGGCAATATGTGCCCATCGGTGTTATCTGAGTGGAGAAAGTCTTTGTTGTGGTCGAGAAGGTATTACCACTTTTTTTGCCGATATCGTCGTCAATCTCCTGGTTTCTTCAACCGTAGAGATTCACGGTTTGAAGCAGGCCTTGCAGTGCGATCCGGGCAACAAATGTGTTTATCTGGGCAATAACGGTTGTTTGTGGCGCATCAAGCCTATTGTCTGTGAGATGTTCTTGTGTAAGCCGGCCCGGGACGAAGTCTTCGGGAACGCACCGGAGGCGCTGAATGTATGGCAGGCGATGCGGCGCCGGGAGAAGGACTTTACCTGGCCGTCACAGCCGGTCTTATTCGATGAGCTGGAGACCTTTTTCATGGAACGGGGGTGTGGCTCCAGCCTGATGTACTTTCACAATAGTCCGGGGCTTCTTCGGGTCAAGGCGAAGCATCAGGTGCGGTGACAAGGACGGCTCAACAATGACCATGATGTGAGGCGGTTTTTTACATTGAACGAGAAGTGGCAGTAAACGGAAGGAATACCTGATGACAGACAAGACGGCGGATCTGGCGGGGCCGGGAATCGGCAATTACGACGAATTAGAAGCGACCCTGCCTGATGATTATGAGTCCCTGCTTTCTCCCTTGGAGCGAATGAAGGCGGTGTTCGCCGTCAAAGACTATATTGAAACCAATCTGTGCCGAGAACTGAACCTGCAAATGGTTCAGGTTCCGTTAATCGTCGATAGAGACAGTGGCATGAATGATTACTTGGATCGGGACGGGTCGCGAACCCCCATCGAGTTTCCTTGTGGGTTGGGGCTGTCCCCCCCCATACAGGCCCAGGTGGTCCAGGCGGCGACCAAATGGAAACGCATGGCGCTGAAGCAATTCGGCTGTGCGGTCGGTCAAGGAATATGTACGGATATGCGGGCGGTTCGGAAAGATTATTTTCTGGACCACGATCATAGTGCCTACGTGGATCAGTGGGACTGGGAGCGGGTGATCACCGCGGAAGACCGGAATGTGGAATTCCTGAAGGATGTGGTGCGAAAGATCTGGAAGGTCATTCGGGAGGCCTGGCAGATGGTGGAAAACATGTTTCCGGTCCTAGCCCACGGCCGATATGCCCCGGTCCCGGAAGACATCGCGTTTTATCATGCCGAGGAGATTCTTGATTTGTATCCGGATTTGCCCCGTAAAGAAAGGGAAACCCGGTTGCTTCAAGAAAAATCCCCGGCCGTTTTTATTATCGGCATCGGTCAGCCCTTAAAAGATGGGTATCCCCACGAGATGCGAGCGGCTGACTACGATGACTGGATTACCCAAACCTTGGTCAAAGATGGTGAGCCGTACCACGGCTTGAACGGGGATATTCTGGTGTGGAACCCGGTGACCCGTCGACGTCACGAACTGACTTCCATGGGCATCCGGGTGACCAAAGAGACGCTGAAACTGCAACTCCAGGTCGCCGGACAGGAGGATTTTCTGAAGCTTCCGTACCATCAGGCGATACTCAACGATGAAATCCCCTTAAGTGTGGGGGGAGGGATCGGGCAGGCCCGAACGTTTATGTACCTGTTGCGAACGGCCCATCTGGGGGAAGTGACCGTTTCGGTGTGGCCGGAGGCCCTCAAGGAAATATGCAAAAAAAAGAATATCCATGTCTTGGAATGAGACCAATAGGTCCGGAAACGAATCCGATCAAAGTGCGGGGATGTAATGGCAGAGCGGGCAAAGATCAAACAACTCCTATCCTCTGACCAGCCGTTGGACGATGTCTTGGTGAAGGGGTGGGTCCGTACCAAGCGCAGTTCCAAGGACTTTTCCTTTATCGAAGTCAACGACGGGTCTTGTTTAAAGAACGTCCAGGTCATCGTGGATCGTTCGGTGGACAATTACGAGGATGTTGAAGGGCTGACTACCGGTTCCGCCGTGGCGGTGTCGGGGAGTCTGGTGGAATCGCCGGGAAAAGGCCAAAAATGGGAGATCCGGGCCGCCCGGGTGAACATCATCGGTATGGCGCCGGATGATTATCCCCTACAAAAAAAGCGTCACAGCGATGAGTTTTTGCGGCGCATCGCCCATCTTCGGCCGAGAACCAACAAGTATGGTGCGGTCTTTCGCATTCGGTCACAAGTTTCTCACGCCGTTCATACGTTTTTTCAGGATCGCGGGTTTCAATACGTGCATACCCCCATACTCACCGGTTCGGATTGTGAGGGTGCCGGCGAACTCTTTAAGGTGACCACGTTGGATCTGGCCGATCTGGCTGTCAGAGACGGCCAGATAGATCATTCGGGAGACTTCTTCGGAAAAGTGGCGGGGTTGACCGTCTCCGGCCAACTTTCTGCAGAGATGCTGGCTTTGGCGCTGGGCGATGTGTATACGTTCGGGCCCACCTTTCGAGCGGAGAATTCGAATACGTCCAGACATGTGGCTGAGTTTTGGATGGTTGAGCCCGAAATGGCCTTTTGCGATCTTGGTGAAAACATCGATGTGGCGGAAGCACTGCTAAAGTACCTGGCTGAGGCGGTGCGGCAGGACTGTGCGGAAGATATTGCCCTTTTTGCCAAGTTCGTGGACAAATCTCTTCCGGATAGAATTGACAATATCTTGACGTCCGATTTTGAGCGGATCGATTATGAGACGGCCGTTCGGCTCTTAAGAGACTCAAAGAGAGATTTTGAGTACGATGTCGACTACGGCAAAGACCTTCAGTCTGAACACGAACGGTACCTGACGGAGGCCTATTTTAAGAAACCGGTGGTTGTCTATAACTATCCGAAGGAAATAAAGCCGTTCTACATGAGAGTAAATGATGACAAAAACACGGTTGCGGCCATGGACATTTTGGTGCCGCAAATCGGGGAAATCATCGGTGGTAGCCAACGCGAGGAACGGCCGGAGGTGCTTGAAGCGCGGATAAATGAGATGGGGTTGCCGGTGGATGACTACTGGTGGTATCTTGAGTCCAGGCGCTTCGGCACGGTTCCTCACAGCGGTTTCGGTCTGGGATTCGAGCGTTTGTTGATGTTTCTTACCGGGATTCGCAATATCCGTGATGTCATTCCTTTTCCCAGAACGCCGAACAGTATTGAATTCTA
>CAZHHS010000210.1:0-3743 GCA_964532395.1 uncultured Desulfobacterales bacterium
CTGACAGGCTGGGAAGCGGGAGCAAGGCCGGATTGGAAACGCCATGAGCAGAATAAAGAGAATGATGGTGGCCATCGCTTTTTCAAAGTATTCTCAGTCCATATTGGACTACGGCCTGGAGTTGGCGGACGATTTGCGTGCCGACGTCGTTGTGGCCAATATCATCCACTCCCGGGACGTGGAGGCGGTGGGTCGCATCGAGAATATGGGATATACGGTGGACCCGGAGGACTACGTCCGGGGGGTGAAAGAAGAACGTCGGACCCGGCTGGCGTCCATGCTCAAGAACGCACCGATCCCCGCAGAGCGGATCAAATCGATCTTCAAAGTCGGGCATCCGGCGGACAAGTTGATAGAAATCATTACGGCGGAAGGCGTGGACCTGGTGGTTATGGGTCCCAAGGGACGAACGGACCTGCCCCACGCCCTGTTGGGTTCCGTGGCCCAGAAGCTGTTTCGCCATTCTCCTATACCGGTACTCTCCTATCGGGATAAGCGGTGATGACGGATACGGAAAAAGAGAAAACGGGAAAGGGCCTGGAAACGGCCCGACGAATGGCGGAGGAAGAAGAAGGCACGATCCGCAAGCCCAAAGGGCCGACCAAGTACCTGATTCCCGCCATCGCCCTGGCCTGGAGTCTTTTTCAGCTTTCCATCGCCAGCTGGTTGATTCTGGACACGATATTCATCCGGGCCATCCATCTCGGCTTTGCCATCGTTATCGTCTATTTGAACTATCCCTTTCTGCGAAAGGCCCCCAAGGCGCTCTCCTTTCTCGCCGCCAAGGACCGAATTCCCTGGCTGGATTTTTTGATCGCCCTCGTGGCCGGCTTTTCGGCCACTTATATATTTCTCGATTATGAAGGGATTACCTTTCGATACGGGGCCCCGATTACGAGGGACATCGTCGTCGGGATCACGTTGACCGTCCTGTTGCTGGAAGCCACCCGTCGGGTTATCGGTCCCGCCCTGCCCATCATCGGCATCGTCTTTTGCATCTATGCCTTTTTCGGGCCTTACATGCCGGACTTGATCGCCTTTAAAGGGGTCTCTTTAAGCCGATTCGTCGGTCAAATGACCATGTCTTCCGAGGGGATTTACGGCATTCCGCTGGATGTTTCGGCCACCATCGTCTTTCTCTTCGTCCTTTTCGGCGCCATGTTGGACAAGGCGGGGGCGGGGCGGTTTTTTACCAATCTGGCACTCTCTTTTCTGGGCCGATTCAAAGGGGGGGCCGCCAAGGCTGCGGTGTGTGCCAGCGGGGCCACCGGCCTGGTCTCCGGTTCCAGTATCGCCAATATTGTGACCACCGGCCCGTTTACCATTCCGTTGATGAAAAAGATCGGCTATCCGGCCAAAAAGGCGGCGGCCGTCGAGGTGGCCTCCAGCACGGACGGGCAGTTGATGCCTCCCATTATGGGGGCTGCCGCATTTATCATCGCCGAATACGTCAATGTGCCCTATATCGAAGTGGTCAAGGCGGCGGCGATTCCCGCCTTTGTTTCCTATTTCGGGCTCTTTTGCATTACCCATCTGGAGGCATCCAAGCTGGGGATCGAAGGGTTGCCGCCGGAAGATGTGCCCAGTTTCTGGGGAACGCTGAAGACCGGCCTTCATTATATGATTCCTCTGGTGGTGTTGCTTTACGAATTGGTTTATTTGAGACATTCCCCGGAACTGGCGGCCTTTCGGGCCATCACGCTCTTAATTCCCGTCATTATTTATCAGGAGATTCGAAAGGCGATCCGTGAGCAACAGAGTCTCCTCACGGGATTGATCATGGCGGGGCGAATTATTGTGGTCGGCCTGATTCAGGGGGCGAAGAACATGATGTCCGTGGCCCTGGCCTGTGCCTCCGCCGGCATCATTGTGGGTGTCGTGGCCCTGGGTATCGGCGGGATGATCTCCGCTGTGGTGGAGACGCTCTCCGCCGGCAATATCTTTTTGCTTTTGCTCATTACCGCCATTGCCAGCCTGATCATCGGCATGGGGCTGCCCACTACGGCCACCTACATCGTCATGGCCTCTTTGACCGCCCCGATCGTGGTGCAAGTGGGCGGTGCGTACGGGTTTTTCGTTCCCTTGATGGCGGCGCACCTGTTTTGCTTCTATTTCGGTATCCTTGCCGACGATACGCCCCCGGTGGGACTGGCCGCCTATGCGGCGTCGGCGATTGCCGAATCGGAGGCCATCCCTACGGGGATACAAGGATTCTTGTACGATATCCGGACCTCCGTGCTGGCCTTTCTCTTTGTCTTCAACCCGGACCTGATCCTCCACAACATCGACTCGTGGCCTCACGGCCTCATGATCTTCGGCATGGCGTTGGTGGCCATGTCGAGTTTCGAGTGTTTTGCCCAAGGATGGTGTCTGACCAAAAACAAGTGGTACGACATCCCGTTTTTCCTGGGCGCCGCCTTCGTCCTTTTTCATCCCGGGGCCGTGGCCTCTTTCTTTTCGGTGGATCCGGCCTACAGGTATTACTTCTTTCCCTTGGGATTTGTCATTTACGGTGCCGTGATATTCATCCAGAAGATGCGGATCCGATCCACACAGTATGCAACCCAACGGGCGTGATGAGCTCAGCGGGCAAACGGGTCGTCAGCGCCTGAAGACCGGGCTGGCCGCCGGGGTTCGTAAGGGCTGGGCCGGTTTTCTCTGGATGATCAAGATCCTGGTGCCCATCTCCTTTCTGACGTCTATCCTGGCCTGGTCGGGCATCATCCACCGGATCGGATTTCTGGTAGAGCCGGTCACCGGATTTCTCAGCCTGCCGCCCACGGCAGCGCTTCCCCTCTTGATCGGCATGCTGACCAATATATACGGCGGCATCGCCGCCATGTCCGTGCTGCCCTTGTCCACAGGGGAGATGACCCTGATCGCCGTCTTTCTCCTCACCGCCCACAGTTTGATTCAGGAAAGTGTGATCCAGGGAAAATCCGGTCTTCATCCCCTGAAAGCCGCCGCCTTCCGGATTGCGGCGGCCATTGTCACCGTTCTGGCCATCGCCCCGTTTTTTGATACCACAGCGGCCACATCCTCGGCACTGCCGATCGACCCGGGCGGTGGGCAGGCCTTCGGCGTCATGTTAGTGGAATGGGGAGTTCTCACCGCGAGCCTGTGCCTTAAGATCTTTGTCATTATCATGTCCTTGTTGATTGTTTTGGAAGTGCTCAAGGCGCTGGGTTGGATCTATCCCATTGTGCGAGCCCTGTCGCCCTTACTGGGGGCCCTCGGGTTGAGTCGCAAAGTGGGGCTCTTGTGGGTGACCGCCGCCGTGTTCGGTCTGTCTTACGGCGCTGCGGTGATTGTGGAAGAAGCAAAGGCGGGACATTTGGGTCGAGAGGAACTCGAAGACCTGCAGCTTTCCATCGGGATTAACCATTCCTTGGTGGAAGACCCCGCGCTTTTCCTGTCTCTCGGTTTGCCCGCCTTCTGGCTCTGGGTGCCCCGAATTATCATGGCCATGGTGGCCACCCGGTTGTTGAGTCTCTGGCGGGTGGTGAGGCGGAGCGGTTAAGCGGGCTGAAAAAAGGGTCCGAGGATTCATGGTGAAGGGCCCTGTTGGGGCGAAAAATTTTTCGTCCCTACGAAAAAACCGTCGGTCGATTCGATTAAAGGGTTACGATTATTCGCAGGCCGGGGCGTATTTTGTTTCTGTTTGCGCGCATAACCGGGTGTGTTTGTTCGGCGAAATCGCGGACCTGTCTGCGTGCGGACACGCACAGGCAGGCGGGCAAATG
>CAZHHS010000211.1:0-3742 GCA_964532395.1 uncultured Desulfobacterales bacterium
CTGGCGGTCATCTTTCTCCCCTTTACCACGGTCTTCGCCAACCTGACGCTTGCCATCCTGCCGGACAAACAGCCGGACCGGGACATCAGACCGGCCCTCCTGCACTTGGACGAAAAGCATATGGTAGCCCCCGGGGTGGCGATCAGTTTGGCCCGGGCCGAGATTTCGCGGATGGCCCTGCTCTTGTGGCGAATGATGCGGGCGATCATCGTTCCGTTCATGTCCGATCCGCAATTCATCCGGCGGGAAGCGGACTCCAAGGAGGAACGGGACCTGCTTTTAAGGGAAATACCGACCCGGGATGCCTATTTCCCCCAGCTTTCCTTGATGGAGGGGGTGGACATGCGGGAGGAGAAACTCGATTTTTTGGAGGAAAAGATTTCCGAGTATCTGCTCCGGATCGCCCGCGAGGAACTCTCCACCGGGCAGACCGCCGAAGTATATGAAATGATGTCCATTGTAAAAGACATTGAAAGCATAGGCGATATTATTCATCGAAACATGTTGCCCCTCATCGAAAAGAAAAGGGCACTGGAGATGGACTTTTCGGAAGACGGCAAGGAAGAATTGCTCATCTATCATGAGAAGGTGTGTAGCCACCTGCGGCTGCTGGCCGAAGCCTTCTCGGAAACCAACCCCGACAAGGCCTGTCGGATCATGGAGCAGGAAGCGGAGTATCTTGACCTGGAACGACGCTACAGGTTAAAACATCTGCAACGACTTCAGTACGAAACCAGAGAGTCCCTGGCCACCCACGAAGTCCATATGGAATTGATGGACATCATGAAACGGATCATAACCCACACGTCCGACATCGCCCGGGTTTTTGTGGCCAGGTGTAATGAAAACCGTCAATAACGTATCCCCGTCCCAAGGAGGCTGTCGGAGAACTTCCAGAGGAGCGACTTTGAGGGTTTTTGTAAACATTTCTTAGAGAAGCGAAGCGTTAAGAAACGCCAATTGTTTGAGGCGTTAGCCGAGTTTTGGCGTTTTAGCGAAGCGAACTTAGAAATGATCAAAAACGATCAACCCGAGCGAAAGTGGAAGTTTTCCGACAGCCTCCTAGGGCGGGGCATTTCGCCGGTTTCCATCGTCGGCTCGCTAAGCAACCCCGTCCAAACGGTACGAGTCGCCGGATGCACACCACCGAACCCAACGGACCCTTGAAAGGAGACCAACACCCCGGATGACACCCGACTCACCAGAGCCCTTGGTTTTGGCCGGAGACGTGGGGGGAACCAAGACGGTTTTGGGGCTCTTCGCCACCGACGCCACCCGCCCCCGGTTAAAGACCCAGGAAACCTTTGCCAGCCGTGAGGCCCGATCCCTCCAAGAGGTCATCGCGGCGTTTCTCCGGCGGCACCCGGCAGACATCGCCGCCGCCTGCTTCGGCGTGGCCGGCCCGGTGACCCGCGGCGTGTGTAAAACCACCAACCTGCCGTGGCGAATTTCCGAGACTCGGATTCAAAACCGGTTCGGTTTCTCCCATGTGCGTCTGATAAACGACCTCACGGCCACGGCGGTGGCCATTCCCTTGTTACGACCCAAAGAGCTGCATACACTCAACCGCCGACGCCCGGGCAGCAACCGGGTGGGGCTGGTCGCCCCGGGGACCGGGTTGGGCGTGGCCTTGGTGGTGGGAACGGAGACGGATCGGATTTGCGTCCCCTCGGAGGGCGGCCACGTAGATTTTGCTCCCGGGGATACCCGGCAGCAGGGCCTGTGGAAACACCTCCATGACCGGTATGGCCATGTGAGTGTGGAACGGGTGATTTCCGGGCCCGGGTTGGTCAACATCTACTCGTGGCTCAAGGAAACCGGGCACTACCATGAACCGGGATGGTTGGGCGAAAAGCTCACCCAAGCAGACCCGGCAAAGGTAATCTCGGAGGCGGCGCTGAACACCGACACACCGCTGGCAAAGGAGTCTTTGCGCATTTTTGTATCCGTCCTGGGCGCGGTATGCGGAAACGTGGCCTTGCTGGGATTGACCACCGGGGGCATCTATCTGGGTGGGGGCATTTGCCCGCAGATCCTGCCGGAGCTCGAAAAAGGGGGGTTTCAGCAGGCTTTTGCGGACAAGGGACGTTTCAAGGACCTGGTGGAAAAGATCCCCGTCAAAGTCATATTGAATCCCCGAACCGCCCTTTTGGGCGCCGCCCGTCACGGCATCGAGATCGGTCACATGTCCCCACCCCAACGGCAGGGCATTGCCGCCGGCACTGCATAGGGCCAAACAGCGGACCCCGCCCTTACCCCTCTTTTCGTATCTTCATCGCTCGGGCGTGGGCGGACAAGCCTTCGATGTCGGCCATTCGGACAATATCCGGGTAATCTTTGTGGAAGGCCTCCCGACTGTAATACAAGACACTCGTCTTTTTAATAAAGTCATCCACCGAGAGGGCGGATGCAAATCGTGCGGTGCCGGCCGTAGGTAGTACGTGGTTGGGTCCGGCGATATAGTCACCCACGGGTTCGGGGGTATGGGGACCGAGAAAGACCGCCCCCGCATTTTGGACGGCGCCCAAATACCGGACCGGTTCCGTTACGTGGAGTTCCAGATGTTCGGGCGCCATGCGGTTGGCTAGATCAAACGCCCCCCTTAAGTGGGGAACCACCACGAGGGCCCCGTAGGCACGGAGCGATTTTTCCGCAACCTCCCGGCGCGTCAAGAGCGGCAACTGGCCTTTCACCGCCGCGGAAACGGACTGCGCAAGCCTTCTGGAAGGGGTAACAAGTATGGCCGACGCATAGGCATCGTGTTCCGCCTGGGACAATAAATCGGCGGCGATGTAATCCGGATCCCCGGTCTCGTCGGCGATAACCAGAATCTCGCTGGGCCCCGCCAACATGTCGATACCCACCGTCCCCGAGACGAGTTTCTTGGCCAGGGTGACATAGATGTTTCCCGGCCCCACGATGACGTCTACCTTCTTTACCCGCTCCGTACCGTAGGCGAGGGCGGCGATGCCCCAGGCACTTCCCGCTTTGTAAACGGTCCGGATACCCAACCGGTACGCAGTTGCCAGAAGATAGGGGTTGACTTTACCCTCCCGGGTGGGCGGCGTGGTGATGCAGATCTCTTTCACCCCGGCGATCTTGGCGGGGATGCAGCCCATCAGGACGGACGAAATCAGGGGGGTCTGTCCGGCACTGCCGCCGGGCACGTACACCCCGGCCGCCGCCACCGGTCGGATCAACTGGCCGAGCATGGTACCGTCCGGCTCCGTGGTAAACCAGGAATTGCGCACCTGCCGCCGGTGAAAGGACTCGATCTGGCGGATCGCTTTGCGCAGGGTTCGCAGATAGGCCGGGTCGACCTGATCCCGCGCTTCTTCCAGTTCCGCTTTCGATACCTGGAGGGCCTCAGGTGCCAGGTCGGGGGCATCAAACCGGTTGACATAGCCCATCAAGGCCGCATCACCGTCTTTACGAATCCGGGACAGGATCTTCTTGACGGCGTTGACATCCGTTGACTTAAAGTCCCTGTTTCGATTGACGATTCTTGCCAGCCGCTTCTCGGCGCCGGCGGAGGGGACGGTATAGATTTTCATCGCTGTGTATCCTTTACCTTCCGGGATGTATCATGGTACAAAGCAGGGGGTCTGCGTTGCTGGCACCTTATGTGAGGAAGCCCAAGTTTGTCAAGCCGCTGGGTCATTACGTGGGCCATTACGGAATTAGAATCTGGAAACCGTAGCGATGAAGATCTTACTCATTTACCCCTACCCTTTGTTCGACC
>CAZHHS010000212.1:0-3707 GCA_964532395.1 uncultured Desulfobacterales bacterium
CAAGAAGAGTTAGCTAAATATTGCTCTATTAATGCAAAAAATATCAGCATGTTGGAAAATGACAAATTAGACATAGGAAAAAAAAGGGCGTTGCAAATCGCCTCTGCATTTGATGTGCATCCTGCTATAATTATGTTCCCTGAATACGAATCAAAAGAAATTCAAAAAGCGGCATAAAAACTTGCGTGAAAGATAGCCTTAGAAGCCCTTTTTTGATAGAGAAAAAGGGCTTCTAAGTGTTTCAGGGAGGGAGAGCATCTGATTTGGCTTGTGTCGGGGGATCCGAATGTCTGTTTTCCCGTCAAAAATTTGGCTATCGTCAGCGTCTTGAAAAGCGATCCGTCCTTCCGTTTCCCATCTTAACCCCGAAGTAATATTGATAACCTTCTGCTAATACGATCAATTCATGCTTGCAGGGATTTGGGCGGCATGGTTTGTGCTAATGCTACTAAATGAATATAGAATATACCGATAACTCTGGTGATGGGGGAATCGTGGCAACTGCCTTAATTGTTGATGACGACAGACTGATTTGTCATGCCATTCGTGATATAGCGGCGGGCTTAGGGCACGAGGTGACGTATGCACTGACACTGAGGGACGGGCTCAGACAAATCGTTTCAAAAGAGTTCGACATCGTATTTCTTGATGTCCGATTGCCTGACGGAAACGGACTTCACAAATTGTCACAGTTCAGTCAGGTACCGCCCTTTCCGGAAGTGATCATCATCACGGGCGAGGGGTCTCCCGACGGGGCGGAGTGTGCCATCAAAGGGGGCGCGTGGGACTACATTGAAAAGCCCCTGGGCTTTGAACAAGTCAGACTCCCCCTCATGGGCGCACTGCAATATCGCAAGGAAAAGAAAATCAGACGGACGCCGTCCGTACCGAAGCGACACGGCATCGTGGGAAGCAGTCTGGAAATAAAACGGTGTCTCGATATCGTTGCGCAGTCGGCGGGTTCTGAAACGAGTATTCTCCTTACGGGAGAAACGGGCACGGGTAAAGAGCTCTTCGCACGGGCTATCCATGAAAACAGCATGCGTTCCGCCGGCAGCTTTGTGGTGATAGACTGCGCCGCCCTGCCTGAAACGCTTGTCGAAAGTATCCTGTTCGGCCACAAGAAAGGGGCGTTTACCGGGGCGGACCGATGCCATAATGGTCTGGTCAAACAGGCGCATGGGGGCACACTGTTTCTTGACGAGGTAGGCGAACTGCCCTTGTCCATCCAAAAGAAATTTCTTCGGGTGCTCGAGGATAAGCATTTCCGACCGGTGGGCGGTACCGAGGAACTCAAGAGCGATTTTAGGCTCGTTTCGGCGACCAACCGAGATCTCGATAAGATGGTTAAAGCCGGAAAGTTCCGCAAGGACCTTCTCTTTCGGATTCGTTCCACCGCGGCCCATCTTCCCCCTTTAAGAGAGCGGAAAGACGATATCAAAGACATTGCCACATACTACGCAGGACTCTTCTCCGAGCGTTATGGTAAAGGGGCAAAGAAATTATCTCCCGAGTTCATCGGAGCACTAAACAGCTATAACTGGCCGGGTAATGTTCGCCAATTGGCCCTGGTATTGGAATCGGCCCTTTCAAAAGCGGACACTGAACCGACCCTGTTTCCGATACACCTGCCGGATGATATTCGCACCGAGATGATCCGGTTCTCAGTCGGCAATGGTAAACGCCAAGAAAATGTTTTTTCTCATAGCGGCACGATGCAGATCATCCATGAACTTCCCAAATTCCGCGAGTGGCTGAACGAAAGCGAGAAGCAGTATCTCCAACATCTAACCGCTTATGCCGGCGGTGACATATCGGAGGCCTGTCGTATCTCCGGGATGCCCCGCTCCAGTCTCTATTACCATCTAAAAAAATACGATATCCGGCTCGGTTCCGCTTAAGTGTCCCCTGACAGGTCGCATTTGCGTCCAAAAATATGGAATCCAGAAACCTGGATCGTTCCAAGTTTTTGGACGCTTTGCGGGATCAATAAGCGCTTTATGTCCCCACGTGCTGTGTCCATAACATATTGAAAGGAATACATAATAGATCAATTTATTTGCTGGGTGATTTGCTGGCACGGAGTTTGATGTAAGGGGTGTCAACCGATGCAGGAAAAGAGGGGGCGGATGAGTAACGTCGAAGGAAATCAGCTGAATCTATTGTTGTTCTCTACGCTTTCACAAAGGGCGAACCGGGGGCTTGATAAAATCTTGGCGTACCCCAGTCAGAGAACCGAGATTTTCAGCACAATAAGCAGCCTTTCGTCGAGGCTGTGTCAACCCAAGTATGATCTGGATGTGGCGGTTTTTGTTGCTGCGAGCAAGGACGAGGTCGAAGCGCTACTTTCCATTAACAACTTAATCGACGATCTTCCCGTTATCCTCGTTCTGCCCGACCAAGGCTGTGAGACGGTTTCCAAAGGGCACATATTCCGACCCCGGTTTTTGACCTACCTGGACAGCGACTTTTCGGACATCTTGGCTGTTTTGGAAAAGATGGGTGCCAATAAAAGATATCGAACAAATCCGAACGTCTCGGAGGGGCCATATGAGTTTGTTGGGGATTGTTTCGACCTTCATTCAGGAAGGAGGTGAGGCCTTTATAACCGGCCGAAAACGAAAAAAATGAAATTGGTGGTTGCACATAAGAGACAATAGGAAAGTTTAGGAAATTTTTAAGGAGGTGAGCCATCGCATGACGGACATAACAAATGATGTAAACGAAAAACTGAAAGGAACGGCGGAGAGGGAATCCAAGTATCTGACGTTTGCCTTGGCGGAGGAGGAATACGGGATAGGAATCCTAAAAGTGAAAGAGATCATCGGGATGATGCCGATCACGTCGGTTCCCCAAACGCCCGGGTTTGTTAAGGGCGTTATCAACCTACGGGGCAAAGTAATTCCCGTGGTCGATCTGAGGCTGAAATTCGGCATGCCCAAGATCGAATATACTGAACGTACCTGTATCATTGTTGTGGAAATTGCCGGGGAGAATGGAGACACCCAGATGGGAATTGTAGTGGATGCGGTCTCGGAAGTGCTCAACATCAAAGCCAGTGATGTTGAACAAACGCCGACTTTCGGGGTCTCACTCAATACCGACTTCATCATGGGTATGGCCAAGGTCGAGGGCAATGTGAAGATTTTGCTCGATATTGATACGGTCTTGTCCAGTGAAGAGTTTCGATCTGTCGAGGGTGTCACACACCGGATGACACCCCCGCCTGATGAAACAGCTGGGGAAAACGGATCCATTCTCCCCGAGCAAACCGCTCAGCCGGGGACGGCTGCGGCGGAAATCCAATAGACAACCTGAAAGGAGCAATGAAAACAAATGGCAAAAAAGACGTCCTCAAAAAAAACAGTGCAAAAGAAAACGCCGCAAGAAAGGAGGGAAAAGCAAATGGCAGGTGAAGAGAAGAGATTTCTTGAACAACTGAAGCATATGTTGAACGAGCACGATGCAGGCGATATCGACGTTCAAATGCCGGTCGATGAATTCAAGGGAGATTACCGGGAGGCAGCCGAGATCGTAAACGATCTGGTCAACGCTCATATTAGTGTCAAGAAAAAGGCCATGGCATGTGTCGATGAATTCAGCAAGGGCAACTATGATGCGGAGTTGGAGCAGTTTCCCGGCAAAAAGGCCTTTATCAACGAGACGATCGAGCGCCTACGTACCAACGTGAAGACCTTCATAGACGA
>CAZHHS010000213.1:0-3703 GCA_964532395.1 uncultured Desulfobacterales bacterium
GAACTCGTCGATAATCTCTGCGACCAGCCGGTGTATGATGCTGTGACCACACCCGGGGCAGTAATGAAAAATATTGTCTTTCAGAGATTCGGGTCTGGCGAATACTTGCTTGGCCATGTTCAATCAATGCCTCTCATGATCATTGGTGATCCTTTCGATAGGACAGACGGATCAATACGTCGGCGATCTCCTGCGGGGTGGATATGATACCTCCGGGCCGGGCGTGGAAATGCACGGTGGCACCTTGGTCCACGTTCAGTTTGACATCTTCCAGCATTTGCCCAAGATTCATTTCGAAAACCAGGACATGTTTTATGCGCTTGGTCAGGGCTTTTAGCTCTTGCCCCGGAAACGGCCACAGAGAGATGGGACGAAATAGCCCTGCCTTCACTCCCGTTTGCCTCACCCGATCGATCGCCCCTTTGGCAATACGTGCAGCAGTTCCGAAAGCCACCACCGCGATATCGGCATCCTCAAGGAGATAGGACTCAGAATCTCTTTCGTTTTCGCAAATCGCTTCGTACTTTCTGGCCAGCTTCCAGTTGTGTTGTTCCATTCGTACCGGATCAAGCAACAGGGAAGCGATCAACCGGCCCTCCCGGCCCTTGGCACCGGAAAGTGCCCATTCCTTAGGTGGGAGTGTGGCCGGGTCTATTGGTTCCGGAAAGACCACGGGCTCCATCATCTGACCCATGAGCCCGTCTCCGAGTAAGATAACCGGTATCCGGTATATGTCGGCCAGATCAAAGGCCTTTATGGTCAGGGTTACCAGCTCCTGCCCCGAGTAAGGTGCCAGGACGATCGTGCGATAACCGCCATGGCCGCCCCCTCTTGTGGCCTGGAAATAATCCTGCTGACTGGGGGCGATATTGCCAAGACCGGGCCCCCCACGCATAATGTTTGCAATAACCGTGGGTAATTCCATGCCGGCAATATAGGAAATGCCTTCCTGTTTCAGGCTGATGCCTGGACTGGAAGACGAGGTCATGACCCGTGCGCCGGTCATGCTTGCTCCCATTAGAATATTAATGGCCGCCAGTTCGCTTTCCGCCTGGATAAAAATGGCGTCCTCGAGTTTGGCAAAACGGCCGGCCACATATTCGGGTAGCTCATTTTGTGGGGTGATGGGGTAGCCTGCATAAAAACGGCATCCCGCCAACGTGGCCGCTTCACCGATTACATGGCTCCCCCGCATCAGTTTCTTAGTCACGGAACACCTCAATGGCAACGTCCGGACACATGATCGCGCATAAAGCACATCCGGTACAATCGCGATCGTTTCGGCTTTCGGTTTCCGTATATTCGGCCGGATGATAGCCCTTTATGTTGAGTTCTTCACTCAACCGTATGCACTGCTTGGGGCAGGCGGTAATACAAAAACCACAACCCTTACACCGGTTTCGATCTATTCGAATAAAACCTTTGGCCAAAGGTCTTTTTCTCCTTTTCTAAGATGAAATTACAATTTTTATGCAGCTTGTATCAATTTGTCAATCAAATTTGCAAAAGTTTTCTTTCCGGCCAATTCAGGGCGGTAATTCCAGCGAACCTGGACTTGTCCTGTTTGACAAATCGGTGATCAAGTTCGTTGCTGGGGGGCGGCCCGGCGCGGCTTAACCCGGCTATCTGCGAAAAAGGGTCGCGTTTTACAACCCTCTCCAACCCGTTTCCAGTGGGGTGTAGAAGGTAATATGTCGAGATAGTTGGAGATACTGGCCGGTCGGATGCCGTCAAGGAATGAACGGGCTACGTCAAATTCTTGACGGTGGCTTCGGTGCCTCTTTCCGCCCCATTCTGCCCCCGTTTTTGTGGCGCCCAGGAGGGAGTCCCCACGCCTTCTGTTACCGCCGTTCCTTCCCGGTGTAATCTGGGATTCCCCGCCTACAGCGTCAAGGTCGTTGCTTTTGGCACACATATTGCCCTGTAACCCCGGGGGCACAGTGTCCTTTTCCGTTAGAGTGGGTATTTCAGAATCTACGAGAAACAGCAACGGGGGTAACCAATGAGCGATACCGATGACAGGTCGAAAGAAAAAGTGGTGGCACCGGGGGAAGATATCGTTGCCGCCACGGTCGCCAATTTCCGGGAGTCACTGAGCTGTGCCGTGTCGGCAGTTGATAAAGTGGTTATCGACCTAGGCAACGTAGAGGTGATTGATGCCAAGGGCATCGAAGTCATCGTGGCGGCCCATAATTCCATGAAAAAGGCCGGGGGGATGGTCGCCGTCACCAATGTGGATCCGGGGATACACAAGTTATTTAAAACCATGGGACTGGATGAGCAATTTGAGGTTCAGGCAAAAAATTAGTCGGTTTTTCTGTGAATCAAGGCTTAGACGTGGGGTCGGCCGGCGTGACTGGCCCGATACCTGATCGTGGAGGAAGCACATGACTATTGAAGATGATGAAACCCTACAGATGTATGTGGAAGAGTCACAAGAACACCTGGCAGATATCGAGAATGACCTGCTGGCCATCGAGCAAGCAGGTGCCGACATCGATCTGGAACTGGTCAACAAGGTGTTCCGCGCCGCCCATTCCATCAAGGGGGGCGCAGGCTTCATGGGCCTGACCAATATCAAAGAGTTGTCTCATAAAATGGAAAACGTTTTGGGCATGATCCGCAGCAGGGAAATGATTCCCAACTCAGAGATTGTGAATATTCTCCTGCTTGCCTCTGACGCCTTGTTGAACCTGCTGAATAATGTCACCGCCAGCAACGAGATCGACGTTTCAAAACATATCGAGGCCTTGGCCAATTTGACTGTCGCGGGCCCGCCCGAAACGGACCAGGCGACCTGTTCCGGCCTGGCGGAGATCATGTTTCCCGACGGGCGGGTGGCCTTTTCGGTTGCCGACGCTGAGTTGTCCAAGGTGCGCGAAGGGGGAAAACATATCTACCTCATCGATTATGATCTCATCAACGACTTCCACGAAAGAGAAAAGACCCCGCAAGATGTGCTGCAGCATATGGAAAAGGCCGGATGCATTCTGGACGGCAGGTTGGAAATCGAAAAGGCGGGTGACCTGGACGGAGACCTCGACTCTGGATGTCTCCCCTTTGTTGTCCTTTATGCCACCCTGTTGGACCCGACGCTGATCAATACGCTGGTTGACATTCAGGAAACCCGCATATTCGAAGTTGGGTCGGACCTGACGGTGCGGCCCATTGTGGAAGGGACCGGCGGCGAAGTCCTGGAGGCGGTCGCCCCGACATCGCCGCAAGGTGTCGAGGGGGATGAAAAACAGAGGGGACATGCGCAACAGCCACAAACGAGCCAAGGGGACCATGTGGATACCCAAGAGAAAAAGCCGGTGTTCAGGCCGATAGATGAAGAGGAGCCGAAAATCGAGAAAGAGGTCTGTGCACCCGCCACGGAAAAGAAGGCGCCCGTCGTAACCAAGGCCCATGAAATGGACACGAATCTCCGGGTCAACGTGGGTCTGCTCGATTCTTTGATGAACCTGGCGGGCGAACTGGTTTTGGGACGAAACCAGCTTCTGCAATCCATAGCCTCAAAGGATATGCGGGCCATCCAGTTGGGTGGACAACGTTTGGACCTGATCACGTCGGAACTGCAAGAGGCCATCATGCTGACTCGCATGCAGCCGATCGGGAATGTGTTTACCAAATTTCAGCGGGTGGTCAGAGATCTGGCCCGGAACCTGGGCAAGCAAATTGAATTGACCCTCGAGGGAACGGA
>CAZHHS010000214.1:0-3702 GCA_964532395.1 uncultured Desulfobacterales bacterium
CGGACAGTAACCATGTGATCTTGTCGGCTATCCAGGCGGAAACCATCTCCCAGCGGTTTGTTACGGGGTTTGAATTTCGGGAGGATAGTAGGAAAGCCGGCAAGTAGACTGGTTTGTCGGATGGGATTATGATGAATGACTGCTTCCGGTAATAAGGATGGTAAAACGGGACGTCTCATCGTCGTTTCCGGGCCTTCCGGTGCCGGGAAGTCGACCATCATCCGTCGGGTTTTGGCCCGGAGGCCGGATCTGGCCTATGCGGTTTCCGTTACCACACGGCCGCGGCGGGGACAGGAGCGTAACGGGGTCGATTATCATTTCGTGAACGAGGAGACATTTCGCGAAAAGATTCAAACGGGAGAGTTGGCGGAATGGGCCCGCGTGCATGGCCATTACTATGGGACTTGCGCACGGTTTATCGAAGCCCAGAGAAGAAATGGCACCGACGTAGTTGTAGACGTGGATACGCAAGGTGCCCAGAGTCTGTTGTCCAGGTACAAAGATGCGATTTCAATCTTCGTAAGTCCCCCGACGATGGAAATACTTCAGGAGCGACTTGTTTCAAGGCGGACGGAGACTCGGGAGGCCATCGAGACGCGCCTGGCAAATGCCCGGGAAGAAATGAGGCAGATGAACCAATATACGCACGTTCTGGTAAACGACGATGTCGAACGCGCGGTGTCTGAGTTTTTGGCCGTCTTGAACGAAACCGGGATCCATGGGTGAACTCCTTTTTGGTGTACATCCGGTTTATGAAGCCCTGGTTGCCCAGCGCCGGCGCATAGAAAAGGTGTATATTGCCAAGCGTCGGAAAGACCGGGGGGTGGAACGATTGTCATCGCTGGCCACCCGGCGGGGGGTGCCTGTTACGTACGTAACCGGGGGGGTCTTTAAAGCCGAGCTAAAGGATGTGGTCCACCAGGGGGTGGCCGCCCGGGTGGGGGGGGTGCCTGTGGCGGACATGGCGACGCTCTTAGCTCACCTGGAACGTGACCCAACGACGCCCATGGTGCTGGCCCCGGATGGTATCGTGGATCCCCAAAACCTGGGGTCCATAATTCGATCCGCCAGGGCAATGGGCGTTCAGGGCGTGGTCCTTCCGAAGGCGCGGTGTGCCCCCTTGTCGGCTGCCACGTCTAAGGCGTCCGCCGGAGCCATGGAGCAGATGCCTTTTGTGCGGGTGTCGAACATGGTTTCCGCTCTTCAAGAATTCAAAAAGCAGGGATACTGGATTGTGGGCGCTACCGCTCGTACGGGGGTGGCCATAAACGAGGCCGATCTCTCCCTTCCGCTGGTCTTGGTGGTCGGTGGCGAGGAGAAAGGCCTTCGTCCGTTGGTATCCAAGACCTGCGATTTCTTGGTATCGATTCCCCAGGTGGGGGAAGTGGATTCTTTGAATGCCGCCGTTGCCGGGGCTATTGCCATGTATGAGGTCATGCGTCAACGGAGGGAAAGGCAGGAAAGTGAGAAAGTGGGAAAGTGAGAAAGGGCGTCAAAGAAGAGGTTCGGGGTTCAAGGTGAAACGGCGCACGGTGTAAGGCGCGAAGATGCGAACGGCTAACAGCTAACTGACAACTCGTATGAAACCCCAAAAAGGATCCTTTTAATCCTATGAATCCTGTCAAATTATTCTTTTTTTATTTGTGTCCGTCCGCGTCTGCTTGCCGCGCCATAGCCTGTGGCGAAGGTGGATCTGCGGCTAATATCACTATTTTTTGGGCGAGTACTTGCCCCTTTGCCCGAAGGGCACGGCACCCTTAGTGCCGACAGGCTTGTCGGCACTATCGTCTGCGTCCGTCGGCGTGTGTCTGCGGCTAATTTCTTCCGCCTTTGCGGTGAGATGTACATGACAAGCAAAAAGTTTCCTTTATGATCAAACTGGGTGCTCCGTCGGCCGGCGGCGGGTCTGACAACTGATAACCGACAACCGCTAATGGAGATTTATCCGAAGACATATGATGTGATCGTGGTGGGCGCCGGGCATGCCGGCTGTGAGGCGGCCCTGGCGGCCGCCCGATTGGGCCGCGCTACCTTGGTGATCACGGTCAATGTGGATCATATCGGAGAGATGTCTTGTAATCCCGCCATCGGCGGTCTGGCCAAGGGGCATCTGGTTCATGAAATAGATGCCCTTGGCGGAGAAATGGCCCGGAATACGGACGCTACGGGGATTCAGTTTCGTCGACTGAACACGAAAAAGGGCCCTGCCGTCCAGTCGTCACGGGCTCAGGCGGACAAGGAAGCGTATCGCCTGCGCATGAAAGGGGTCCTGGAGCAACAAGACAATTTGGATGTCAAGCAGGGGGTGGTCGATCGCCTGGTGGTGGAAAAGGGGACGGTAAAGGGTGTGGTAACCAGCATCCAGGAAGCCTTTATGGCCAAAGCGGTCATTTTGACGACGGGGACATTTCTCCGGGGCCTGATTCATATCGGGCTCAAGAACTTTCCCGCCGGGCGCATGGGCGATCCACCGTCTAACAGTCTTTCCGAGCACCTCAAAGAATTGGGTCTCCATGTGGGCCGTCTCAAGACGGGGACCACGCCGCGGCTGGACGGCCGTACGATTGATTGGTCTTCGTTGACGGCTCAGTACGGAGACGATCCGCCGGTGCCGTTTTCCTTGGAAACGGATGCCATTCGCCGGAAACAGGTGCCCTGTCACATTACTTATACGAACCGGACGACCCACGACCTGATCAAAACCGGCCTGGACCGATCCCCCCTTTTTACCGGGGTCATTACCGGTACGGGGGCCCGATATTGTCCGTCCATCGAGGACAAGGTGGTCCGATTTCCCGAAAAAACCCGACATCAGATCTTCCTGGAGCCGATTGGTTTGGGGACGACAGAGGTCTATCCGAACGGCATTCCCACAAGCCTGCCCGTGGATGTTCAACTCAAGATGCTCCATTCTATCGAAGGCCTGGAGAAAGCGGAGATTGTTCGCCCCGGTTATGCCATCGAATATGATTACGTCGATCCGCTGGAGTTAAAGCCGAGCCTGGAATGTAAGCGTGTGGCCGGATTGTTTCTCGCCGGCCAGATCAATGGCACCTCCGGGTATGAAGAGGCGGCGGGCCAAGGGATCATGGCGGGGATCAACAGTGTTCGATCCATACAGGACTTGCCGCCGGTGGTTTTGAAGCGGGATCAGGCCTACATCGGGGTGATGATAGACGATTTGGTTACCAAGGGAACCCAGGACCCGTATCGCATGTTTACGTCTCGGGCCGAGTATCGTCTGTTGTTGCGAGAGGACAATGCGGATTTGCGGCTCCGAGAACTGGGTTACCAGGTCGGCCTGGTGTCGGAAGATCTTTATGCCCGTTTCAAGGAAAAACAACGGGCCATTGATACGCTTCGGGGCATATTGTCGGAGGCTCGCCTCAACCCCACCGGCGAGGTGAATGAGAAACTGAAGGGGCTGGGAATCGGCGCCATTGCCCAACCGACGACACTCGAGGATGTTTTGAAACGGCCGGAGGCCCGCTTGGATAAGCTGGCCGCATTCGACCCCCGTATCGCCGACTTTGATGATAAGGTGACGGAACAGGTGAGCATCGGGGTGAAATATGACGGCTACATTCGCCGACAAATGGACCAGGTAGCCCGATCCAAGGGTTTAGAGAGCACGGAAATCCCGGAGACATTCGATTATCATTCAATCCCCGGGCTTTCCAATGAGGTCAAGGAGAAACTCTC
>CAZHHS010000215.1:0-3681 GCA_964532395.1 uncultured Desulfobacterales bacterium
ATGTCGGCGGAAAGTGATGTTATTGTCTTTTGCTCGAAGAGCAGAGGCGACCCGGAGCTGGGTCCGTTTGCCGTCATCGTCTCGATGGACCGCGACGTCGCACTGTTAAAACGGCGTCTCGGTGCTCCGAACAAGCCGACAGGGCGATTTTTTTCCAGTCGTCTCTATCAGCCCGTGGGTGACGCAAGCAGCGTAAGTCTTGTCGGGCCGGTCTTGGGTGCGCCGTATGCGGTGATGATCCTGGAAAAACTTTATGCCCTGGGCGTTCGAAACGTTCTTTTCCAGGGATGGTGCGGGTCTGTTGTTTCCGGAGTTCACATCGGGGACATCGTCATTCCGGACTGCGCCGTCATCGGCGAGGGAACGTCCCGGTACTATGGGGGGCGCCAATCTGCGCTTCCTTCCATGGAGATGACGGGGATGATCAACGCATCCGCGGGTAGGCATTCACTGCCGGTTCACCACGGTCCCGTTTGGTCGACGGATGCGCCATATCGTGAGACGGTGGCTGATGTGCTCTCCTTGCAGGAGAAGGGTGTTCTGGCCGTGGACATGGAAGTTTCAGCCCTGTTTAGTGCCGGCGCATTCAGGGGGATGTCCGTCGGTGCTTTGTTGGTCGTATCGGACGAACTTGGTTCTCTGCAGTGGGTCCGTGGATTTTCAGGGGATGCATTCAAGAGGGCGAGGCGGATCGTTGGGGAGATCGTGGCGGAGATATGTCAAACGATATAGTCGATAGGGTGGCCGTGCTCAGGCAGTGCCTGAACCGGCACAATTACTTGTATCACGTGTTGGATGAGCCGGAGATCTCCGATTCGGAATATGACCGTCTTATGGCGGAGTTGATTGCCCTCGAGACCGCTCATCCCGAACTGATCACCCCCGATTCGCCTACTCAGCGGGTGGGTGCTCCCCCGCTCGAACGATTTGAAACCATTGCCCACAGACTGCCCATGCTGAGCATCGAGAACGCTTTTCGGGAGACGGACGTGCTTGCCTTCGACGAGCGAATTCGGCGCTTGCTCACAACGGATGAACCTATCCGCTACACGGCGGAACCGAAAATGGACGGCGTTGCCGTGGAACTCGTTTATGCGGAAGGTTTGCTCGTTGCGGCTTCGACCCGGGGCGACGGTCATGTCGGAGAACTGGTTACGGAAAATGTAAAGACCATTCGGGCCGTCCCGTTATCACTTACAGCGCCACCTTCTCAGGACGTTCCGTATTATCTCGAGGTGAGGGGCGAGGTCTTTATGAGGACTCGGGCGTTTAAAGCTTTCAATGACCGGCGATTGGATAAAGGGGAAGTTCCCTTTGCCAACCCGCGAAATGCCGCCGCAGGTGCGATTCGGCAGTTGGATTCCCGAGTGACGGCCTTGCGTCCTTTGGACATTTTTTGCTACGGTGTTGGTATGGTTACCGGTCTGGACGCCGATTCTCAGGGCGAATTGTTGGATCGAATCAATGCCTTGGGCTTGCCGGTCAATCCGGAGGTTCGCCCCGATCTCCTCATTGATGACGTATTGCAGTATTACAGGCAATTAATGGCCATGCGACACACATTCGATTACGAAATGGACGGGATGGTGGTCAAGGTGGATGACCGGTCGTTCCAGAGGCGTTTAGGGGAAAAGTCCCGCAGCCCACGGTGGGTCCTGGCGTACAAATTTCCGGCCACTCAAGAGACCACCCGGGTTCGACGTATCGAGGTTCAAGTGGGGCGAACAGGGGCACTCACACCGGTCGCCCGTCTAGAGCCGGTGGTTGTGGGGGGCGTGAAGGTGGCTCGGGCCACATTGCACAATGAAGATGAGATTCGGAAAAAGGACATTCGGGTGGGGGATACTGTCTTGATTCAGCGGGCGGGGGACGTGATTCCCGAGGTTGTAAAGGTTATTGCGACAAAACGAACCGGCCGGGAAGTGATGTTCAAGATGCCCGGGACATGTCCTGTTTGTGCGTCCGTTGTGGTCCGGCTGGATGGGGAGGCAGTGTCTCGATGTGTGAATGCCGATTGCCCCGCACAAATCAAGGGACGCATCAAGCACTTTGCCTCCAAAGCCGCCTTTGACATCGACGGGTTGGGTGTAAAACTGATCGGGCAGTTGGTCGAAAGCGGTCTCATCGCCTCCTTTACGGACCTGTTTAAGCTGGACGCAGTGACCCTGAAGGACCTGGAAAGAATGGGAACACGGTCTGCCGAAAACTTAATTCGTGCCATAGAGAAAAGCAAAGAGATTTCACTGCCTCGTTTCATCTATTCTCTCGGTATTCGACATGTGGGTGAGCATACGGCTCGGCTCTTGGCAAACAGATTCCGGAAACTGGGGAACCTCATGTCGGCTACCCGGCAGGACCTGATGACGGTGGACGAGGTCGGACCGCAGGTTGCCGACAGCCTGACCACGTTTTTTGCCATGCCGGAAAACCAAAGAAACGTGGATAAACTCTTTGAGGCGGGCGTGAGAATTGCCCCTTATGAGGAGACCATAGAGACGGCCCGGTTCGCCGGAAAAACCGTCGTTCTTACGGGAGCCTTGAATACCATGACGCGTACCGAGGCTAAGCGGTACATCGAAGCGGGAGGGGGTAGGGTGAGCGCTTCTGTCAGTAAAAAGACGGATTATGTTGTGTCAGGGAGTAATCCCGGAGCAAAGGTTGACAAGGCCAAGGCCCTGGGAATAGAGATTTTGTATGAGTCATCGTTTAGACAAATGATTGAGGAATAGGAGGATTCGGTGTTGAGAGCCTGAGCAATTCGGGCTTTTATGCATGGCCCTATGAGGAGGCGGTATGGAAAAGAAACGAGTCCGGGTTTTGATCGACGGCCGGGTGCAAGGTGTCTGTTTTCGGATGGAAACCCGTCGGGCCGCTGAGGAGCGTGGCGTGGAAGGATGGGTGAGAAACCTGCCCAACGGTAAGGTCGAAGCAGTGTTCGAAGGTGAGGACGCGAAAGTCCAGTCTATGCTTCAGTGGTGTGAAACGGGCCCGCCGTTAGCCCGTGTAAACCGGGTGGAAGTGGAAAACGAAACACCTGCGGATGAGTTCGAGGGGTTCCGCATTGCCTATTGAGGGGTAACGGTTATCGTTCCCGCCGGTATCCCCGAGCCATCCAACGGGAACGATTCATACCTCAACTTGCCGCGGTGATCAAATGGCGTCCTTAAGGGCCTTACCGGGCTTGAACTTGACTGTGTTGGAGGCCTTAATTTTGATCGGGTCTCCGGTTTGCGGATTTCTTCCCTTCCTGGCTTTGCGCCGGGTTTTCTGGAACGTACCAAATCCGACCAAAGTCACCTTGCCGTCTTTCTTTTTCAACGCCTTTGTTACATTGGTTGTAAAAGAGTCCAGTGCGGCCCCTGCGGCGGCTTTGGTTATGCCTGCATCTTGGGCCATTTGTTCGATAACTTCCGCTTTTGTCATGCTGCGTCTCCCCCTTTGTTTTAGTGACGTCCCCATAATCCCGAGCTCGAGACGATAATTGTTTCCCATATATGCATACGGGTCCTTTGTCAATGCGCCTGAGGTGGTTTTTTAAAGAAAATCGCATTGGGCGAAAGTAAACTCCGAATGTTGATGGCGTCATAAAAAGTCAGATTTTCCTCTTTTCCGTCATTCCGGCGAAGGCCGGACACGAAGTGAAGCTTGGCGCTCATCCAGTAATTTCAATCACTTCTGGAT
>CAZHHS010000216.1:0-3596 GCA_964532395.1 uncultured Desulfobacterales bacterium
GTCAATACCTGAAAGAGAACCGCCTGACACGGGTATATATTCATTTTGTCCACGCTCTGTATGTCGGTACTGCCAAGGATGTAGACTATTATTATCAGTATTATTATCAAAGCTGGAAACGGTCGAGTTTGGGGTTCGACCGAGAGGGGTTCATGCATCAGGAAGTCCCCAGGCTGATGTTATTGCCGGTGATTGTTCCTGAAAACGGCACCGACCCCACTGCCCTGGCAGGCCTTTTGGACCTGTTGAAAAGTGCGTTTTTTCTCCCCGGATTATATGTGGGGGAACCTGAGTGGGCGTTGATCAGGGATCCGGTGGTGGCGCAAAAGGCCGAAAAGATATATGCCGCGGTCGGGGATGTTCAGCGCATACCGGAGATGGTTCAAAGATTATATTCGGAGGCCATCGTGGAGGATCTGTCCGCCGACCTCGAATCTCGAACCGGGTCCGTCAACGACCCGTGCCCGCCGGGGATAATCATTTCCGCGGTTGAGGGGAAAGCCTACGCTTGTCTCGATGCCTATTGTCGAAACCAACCGCTCATCGACTACTTAAAGAATCCCGATGTCAACAGTTTGATGACGAGATACAGCGAATTTGTTCAGCAAGACCACGGGTGCCTGAATTGCAAGGAGACCCGGGTCGAGGCATTGTCGCGTACCCCGTTGAACAAGGAAAAGGCCCGAGAGGCCGGGGCTCTCTTTTTCCGGTTTGGATCGGATCGCCAACAAGGGGGCGAATACATGCGTGCTATTGAGAGCTTCAGCAACTCGTTGAAACTCTCTCCCGAAGCGGAAGCGCCGGCCATTCATTTCCGACTTGGTGTATGTCTGATGAATATCGGCGATTACGACGAGGCGCTGGCGGCATTCAGAACGGCTGCACCGGCACATCAAGACCGGCACTATTTCCATTTTTATACCGGACTTTGTTATTATGGAAAAGGAGAGTTGGCGGAAGCCGTCGAACGATTGGGCGAGGCGGTTCAGATGAAACCGCCCCCGGAAGATCTGGTCCGGGTCCTCATTTATCTTGCCAGCTGTTATAATGATCTTGGCCGGTATGCAGATGCGGTAACGTCTTTGGAAGAGGCCAAAGACTGGGCGGGGGACATGAAGGAGATTTACAGCATCCTGGGATTTTCCTATTTTCGGCTGCACGACTATGACAAGGCCGTAAAAAACCTACAAACCGCAGTGGAAATCGACCCGGAATCGGCTATAGATTATGCCAGCCTTGCCGCCAACTATCGAGAGAAAGGGGATTTTGAAACTGCCATATCCATGTTCGAAAAGGCATTGGAGATCGATGCGGGCCTGGTTCATGCCCGGACGGGTCTGGAAGAATTGAGAAATCGCCTATGAAGGAACGGTTCGGAGCCTTGGAAGAAGCGTTGGGATACCACTTCACCGACGTTCACTACCTGTTTGAAGCGATGCAGCATAGCTCGTATGTTAACGAGCAACCGGCTGCGACGCTAAAGGACAACGAACGGTTTGAATTTCTGGGCGACGCAGTTCTTGATTTGGTAATCACGCATATGCTCATGGACCATTTTCCCGACACCCGTGAGGGAGATTTGTCGAGGATGCGGGCGCTTATCGTCAATGAATCCCAGCTTGCGGAGATTGCCAACGCGCTTCGGTTGGGAGAATACCTACTCTTGGGCAAGGGAGAAGCGCAAAGTCACGGGGAAAGAAAGAGTTCCATTCTCGCCGATGCCCTGGAGGCGCTCACGGCGGCCGTGTATCTCGACGGGGGCTTTCAAGCGGCCTTTGGGGTGATCGCCCGGCATTTTTCCCGTGCCGTGTCCCGAGTCGGCAACCGCCTGGCGGTGGAAGATTTCAAAAGTCAACTCCAGGAATACGCGCAGGGTAAGTTTCGCCTCGTTCCGCGCTATAGAGTGGTCAGAGAGACGGGGCCCGATCATGACAAGACCTTTGAGGTCAGTCTTGCCGTGGGAGATTTCCTTACCACCTTTGGCATAGGCAAGAGTAAGAAGGCCGCGGAGCAAAACGCAGCGTGCACGGCGCTGGAAAAGCTCCAAGAGCGGTTTGGTTGACCGGCTCGACTGTGGCCTTCACCGGTAAGCCCTTCGTTATCCCCCTTTTTATTCCCCACATGGGATGTCCCAACCGGTGCGTCTTCTGCGATCAAAACACCATCGTGGGCGGTGGGCAAGAGCGGCTATTACCGTCGGAAGCCGCTGAAGAAATCCTACGCTTTCTTAAGTTCAAAAAAGAGGACCGCAGTTGGTCGGAAATCGCCTTCTACGGCGGGAATTTCTTGGGTCTGCCAATCGATTATCGAAATGCGCTCTTGGCTGTGGCGCAGAGATTCGTCGATGGGGGGCGGATCGACGGCATTCGGTTTTCCACCCGTCCTGACACGATCAGCGAGGCCTCCCTCCAGGGGCTTGGGCCGTATCGTATCACGACCATCGAACTCGGAGTTCAATCTCTGGATGATCACGTTCTGGCAGCCAGCCGGCGCGGACATACGGCGGCGGACAGCCGGCGGGCCGTGGCGGTACTGAAGGCGTGGGGGGGGAATATCGGCCTTCAAATTATGCCCGGTCTGCCGGGGGACACGCCGGGCTCCATAGAAAAGACCGGCCGGGGTATCGTCGAGTTGACGCCCCGGTTTGTGCGTATTTATCCCACCGTGGTTGTCAAAGGGACGACCCTTGCGGGCTGGTATAGATCAGGGCGGTTTCGGCCCCTGTCCTTGGACGCCGCCGTAACCCAGGTCAAAGCCCTATACAATCTTTTTGAGGGCCAGGGCATATCGGTCATACGCATGGGGCTCCAGGGCAGCAATGATTTGGTAAAGCCGGGAAGTCTTGTGGCCGGGCCTTATCATCCCGCCTTCGGCCACCTTGTCTATTCCGCCCTTTTTCTGGACCGGATGGTTGATCGCTTTGAGGCGATGGGGGCGCTGCCGAAACGACTCAACGTGCGCGTCAATCCCCGGGATGTTGCTCGGGCCGTAGGCGAACGCCGTCAAAACATCCGTTTTCTTAAAGACCGATTCCGACTGGAGGACGTGACGGTGATATCTGATCCGGACACGGCTATACGGGGCCTGGACGTAGCGCCGGGAAAATAGAAGGACTGGTATTCGCGGGGAATCCGTCTATCCGTTTGACGGATTGTCGAGTTTTAGCCGCAGGGAACAGAGGGCCCCGGTCATGATCAACGCGCCGAAAAACGCAAATCCCCAAGCGAACATCCCGGCGTCGGCGAACAGACCGATTCCGACGGGAAAGGCGCCACCGCCAAGAAGATAGGCTAGGGGGATGGTCAGCGACACCGCCACATTCCGGGCTCGTGCAGGGAGAATCGAGGAGAGCGCGGCAAATCCTGCGGGGAAAAAACAAACGGCCACCAGAGGCTGCAAAAACACAATAACGATAATCCATGCCTTCGGGGCCAACCCCAACAAGATCGTAAGGGCTCCCGTCAATAAGAACACCGTGGCCAGCACGCGCCGAGGCCCCAATCGATCGGTGGCCCAGCCGGCTACGAAGGCGATGGCCACACTTGAAATTCGGGACAGCGATATCAACGTGTTCGCCCAATCCCGGGGGATATCGT
>CAZHHS010000217.1:0-3590 GCA_964532395.1 uncultured Desulfobacterales bacterium
CCCATGCCCGCAATTCCCGTCGGGCAAACGGGCTGCCCGCAGCATGGACAATTCGATGTGCTGATAAACAGACCGAGGCAAGCAGTCCAAGGCAACAAGAAGCGATTCACCGTGCCCGACAATCGTTTGAACAGTTGCTGGAATCGTCCTTCTACTGCACCGCGAAGAATGGTCGTATCATGTCGTTTGGCGCTTTTCACAATCTTTGCAAATCCCGTCGACACGCAATTCCACCTTATCGATTCGGCCCGGAAACGTCTTCCAGAGAGGTCCCGTGTCAACAACTAGATCTTCCGGGCTTAAACAGTACATCCGCCCGCAATTCTTGCAGTAAAAATGGGGGTGAGGCTTATGATAATCATTAGGCGCCAAGCCGTAACAAAATGCACGCCCCCCCGTGCTGATGCGTTCAACGACACCGTGATCAACCAGCAGATCCAGAATGCGATAGACCGTCACCCGGTTTATTGTGCTGCCCCGCTCCAGGGTTTTATAGATGTCTCCTGCAGAGAGCGGGAAACTGTTGTTCCCCACAACTTCCAGAACTCGTATTCGATTGGCGGTGGCTTCAAGATTTGATCCTGACAACAATTTTTCATAATCGCATTGATGGCACATATGACGTCCTTACTTGAAGTATTAGGCCTTTATCTCCCCTCTCTTGACAGGAAAGCCAAACCGGTCCACCAATAGTGATAGCATGAAGCCAGCGCCGGAAACCATAATAATCGAAGCACCTGATGTGAGGTTGTATCGATACGACAGCCAGAGGCCGGAAATGGTAAACAGAGCCCCGAGGCAACTCGATGCCACCATCATTTGAACCAGGGTGTTGGCGTATTTTTCGACAATGAACGGAGGGATCGTCAAAAGAGCAATGACGAGAATCAGACCGACGACCTGTATGACCAGAACAATGGTAATGGCCAGCATGCCGATCAGGCCGAAATAGAGCTTTTTGACCGGAACCCCCCTGATCCGGGCGAATTCATCATCATAGGACATGGCCAAGAGGTCCTGGTAATAATAGAAAACCAGAATCGTCATCATCACGCCAATTACGGCCATGATAAAAAGATCCGATGTGGGAACGGTAAGAATGCTGCCGAACAGATAACTCATCAGATCCACGTTATAGCCGGGCGTCATGTCGATCAAAATGATGCCGAAGGCCATTCCGAGCGCCCATATGACCCCGATGATCGTATCGGCGCGGTGCTTGACGGTGTAGCTGATGGCTGCCATCACCATGGCGGCAAACAGGGAAAAACCGATGGTAGCCGGTAGATAGGGCCAATTGAAAAAAAACGCCAGCCCGATACCACCGTATGCGGCATGGGCGATGCCACCGGAGAGAAATACAATACGGTTAACCACAACCAGGGTGCCCATGACGCCGCAGATGACGCTGGCCAAAAGGCCGGCGGCCAGAGCGTTACGCATGAAATCAAATTGCAGGGCTTCAATCATTCGCATCCCCGTTGTGTTCTTTCAAGACCCTGTGGGGCAGGCCGTGGGCCACCAATTCCACGGGACAGACCTCCTCCATCGTGCAGGGATACATGGTTTCGAGCATGCTGCCGGTGATTTCGGCCTGGTCATGATAATACAGCTTCTTGTTTACACAGGCCACCGATTTCACATAGCGGGATATCACCAGCAGGTCATGGCTGACCACCAAAACAGTGATGTCCTCGTTGAGCTCTTTGAGGAGCCGGTAAAAGTCCGCCTGGCCCTTGGTGTCGATGCTGGCGGTGGGCTCATCCAGTAAAAGCAGCGTGGGCCGGGCCACCAGCGCCCGGGCGATAAACACCCTTTGACGTTGGCCTCCCGAAAGCAAGCTGATTTTCTTGTCGGCAAGGCCTTCCATTTCCATACGTTCAAGGGCCGCCAAGGCATCGCGGCGGTTGGCTGCCGATCGTCGGGATAAGCGCCTTTTAGGGTCAAGCTTTCCCATCAACACCACGTCGATGACCGTGATCGGAAAGCTGCGGTTCGTGTGAATATCCTGCGGCACGTAACCGATGCAGGGCGAAGCCTCTTGGGGCGGTTTTCCATCAACGCTAACAGTGCCCTTCGCCGGCGTCAATAAGCCCAATATCAGTTTCAGCAATGTGGTCTTGCCGCCGCCGTTGGGGCCGATAATGGCCACAAAATCTTTCTGCTGAATGGTAAGGTTTACATCCTTGAGTACGGCTTCCCCGTTGTAGGCAAAGTCAAGATCTCTTATGTCGATGATCGCCATAAAACGTCCATCCGCCTATTTCAATGCCGCCTGAAACTTGTCCGCCACCTGACGCAAGTTGGCCATCCAGTCTTCAGCCAAGGGATTGGCAAATGCGACCTCGCCGCCGATCTCCCGGGCCACCACTTCCGCGCTTTGAGTTGAAAACTGGGGTTGAACAAAAACCACCTTAATCCCGTCTCTCCTTGCATGCTGGATCAACGATTTCAACTGAGCCGGTTTGGGGTCCTTGCCTTCAATCTCGATGGGCACCTGCTTTAGCCCATAGGCATGGGCAAAATATCCCCACGCGGGATGGAATACCATGAATTGAAGGCCTGTTTTTCCTGCGAATATCTCTTTCAGGTCGGCGTCCAGTTGGTCGATCTGGGCTACAAATTCCTCGAAGTTGGCTTCATAGACGCTCCGATGCACCGGGTCGACCTCCTGCAGGGCGGATAGAATGGTGCGGGCCTGGATTTTCACCAGTGGCGGCGACAGCCAGATGTGGGGATCCAGCCCGGCACGTTCGTGGTGATCGTTATGTCCCACCTCCCCATGGTGCGCAACTCCTTCATGATGATGGTCGGCCTCATGGTGCTGCTTGGCGTGGCCGTCATGATGATGGTGCTGAGCCGCCATGGCGAGCTTTTTGATCCCGTGGTCCGTATGGACCACCTGCATATTCGGATTTGCAGCGGCGATTTTTTCGAGCCAAGCGTTTTCGAACGGGACACCAATGGCGAAATAGATTTTGGTCTTTGAAAGATCAGCCATCTGTTTGGGTTTGGGTTCATAGGTGGCAGGACTAGCACCGGGCTGGACCATAGCTTGGACATCAACCAAGCTTTTGCCAATTTGTTGCACGAAATATTTTTGAGGCACAATACTCACAAACACGGGTACCTTATTACCCGCGGACGCACTTCCCGATGAGATATATAATATACCGAAAACAATGATAAAAAGTTTAATAAAGCGGTCCATTTTTCCTCCTTTCGTGTAAGGTTCGTCTCTTTTGTGTCAAGCCATGCAAATAGATGTAAACAAAGTAACTTGCCACCTATAAGCACTAGGTGTGACATATCATACTTATATAATTAATAAATGGATAAGCGCAAAAGCAATGAAAGTCTCATTAGTGCATGCAAATATATTGCATCAGTTTTCAAAATGCAACACATATCTGAATAAGAGGTGGAAAAAGAAACCAGTGTGCCACATGTAGCAGAACCACAAGGGGTCAAGTCGTCTCATGGCCCCTTGGAGGAGCTGTTTGAAAATGAAAATGTTTGTCCAGAGGCCAGAGAAAGTTAGGGACGTCCATTGGTATATTATTATAGTTCATCAAAGAGAGTGAGGCCCT
>CAZHHS010000218.1:0-3586 GCA_964532395.1 uncultured Desulfobacterales bacterium
CTGAGAGGCTGCGATTACGCCGTGATTTACGCTTCCGGTGCGGGGGATGCGAGCGGGGTCCGTCTGGTGGAGGGGGGCACCGGTGCCTCCAAGGGGCGTGTAAGTTCACGTCGCCGATCGAGCGGGAGCCGGCGGTCGGTGGCCGCCCGTAGCCAAATGTCGGGGACCCGTAGTAGGCGCCCGGTACTCGCCAAGGCGAGAGGACGTGCCCCAACGGGCCGAGGTGACTCAAGCAGGACGCCTGTGCAAGGGACACAGGAATCGACGCCCGGTACTTCGGGTACCGTGACCAGAGGGACCGGTACCGGGGGCGGAACCATGGGGGGCGGCGGCAACAGCGGAGCCTCCGACAGCGCCGCCGATACTGCCGGCGCCGGTTCCGTCGATTCCGGTGAGACACCCGGTGGAACCACCGGGGGCACGAGTGCTTCGGGTGTTCCCGGCCAACCTTCCGAATCCGCGGGTAACAGGCCGGTACCCCAATCGCCCGGTTTGCCTCCGGATAGGCCGGAGCCTGACTCACAGCCGGGAGATGACACGGATACTTATCCTATAGAGGACAGCATCTCCCAGCGAGAAGCCTTCTTAAATCGTCAAATCGGTAGGCTCGAATCCCGCATAGCAAGCGGGGCCTCCGACAGAGATTACGCCAAGTGGAGCAGCATAAAGGGCGAAAAATACGTCACTCATGACAGCGAAAGGCTGGAGTATTATCACAACGAGCTTGACGAGCTTTACGGCTATTGACAACCCTCCCTTTTCAACCCCCTGATGGTCCCCAAGGCTATTAACACCCTACCTTTTGACAGACTCTCCGGCTGGCTGAGTTGCCTCCTGATATTTGTGGCTCCCTTTGTATACTTTCCCGGCCTCGACGATTTTGCCGACCTTCCCAAAACGGTTTTCATCCAATTGGGCGTTTGCCTGCTCCTTATTCTCTGGGTGTTCCACATCCTTTCTTCAAGCCGGGCGACCTGGCGGCCCCACCCCCTGAAATGGGCGGTCCTGCTCTTTATCGGCTGGGCCGGGATCTCCGTCCTGTGGGCCCACAACGGATACGAAGCGGTGGTCACCGGCTTGCACTGGCTTTTCTGCGGACTTTTCTTTTTGGCCGTCGCTCGTCTGGACCGGGAGAAGTGGGGTCCGCGCTTCCTTTTTGCCATTCAGGCGAGTGTTTTCGGGGTTGCCGCCCTGGGGTGTTTGCAATACCTCCTGGCGATCGACTGGATCCCCCAGCTTGCGCCGCCGGCAGCCACGTTTGCCAACCGGAATTCAGCCGTACACATCGTTTCCATGGGCCTACCCATGATGTTGTGCGTTGCCTTTGCGGCCGGTTCCCGGTGGTCCCGAGCGGCCGGCCATGTGGCGGCGACGGTTGCGATTTGTTATCTCATTTATACAACGACCCGGGCAGGATGGGTTGCCCTTCTTGTCGTGCTTTTGATTCTGTTTGCGGCCGTTGTCGGCTCATATTTGAAAGGGAGGCAAGAGAAAGCCGACGGCCCCCCACTCTTTCACCTGACGCGGGGTAAGGCCTGGGCGACCGTCGCCTCTTTTCTTTTTATTCTTGTCATGGCCAATCTGGGTCCGGACGGTTTCCGTTTCCGATTGGGGGAGTTGGCTCAAGAGGCGGCGACCGTCACAAAGATAGACGCACCGACAAGCGAAGAAAGGGTTAAAGCCAGCGGCGGCCGATTGGCGCTTTGGGAGAATTCGCTTCGGATGGTAAAGGACTATCCCCTGCTCGGTGTCGGCCTGGGGAACTTCAAGGTCTTTTCGCCCAAATATCATCAGTGGCATATAGACTCTTATAAAGGCAGTAGCCTGAGGCAGCCCGCCCGTGCTCACAATGATTTCATCCAGATGTGGGCGGAACTCGGGCTTGTCGGGTTGGGCGTTTTTCTCGCCGTTTTAGGTATCTCCTTTTTTGCCGCCTGGAGGGGCTATCATGAAGAGGCGTCGCCGGAAGACAGAGTCCTGAGCCTGGCCGTCGGTCTGGCCCTGGTCGGCTTTGTTGTTGAGGCCTTTTTCGATTTTCCTATGGAGCAGGCGGTACCCCCGTTCTACCTTTTTGCGCTGCTTGCCGTCCTTGTCATGAACATGAATGATGCAAAAGACGGCGGATCAAAAAGGAGTCGTACGATCGCCGTTCCGACATATATTTCGGCCATGCTTCTCTTGACGGTTGTCTCCGGCAGCCTCTTTTTGGCTCGGTTTCACCTTGGAAACCTGCAAAGCGACCGGCTGCTCCTTCTCGCCGATCAGTACGGGCATCGAGGTCTTTGGGAAGAAGCGCGGCACGCCGGAAAGAAGGCCCTGGACAAGAATCCTTTTCGCATCGAGTCCTTCTATTACATCGGACACGCCGATGTCCAGCTGGGCAGGCCCGAGCAAGGTGTGGACGCCTTGAGACGGGTTGTGCAGGGGTATCCCTACCATATCAATGCCCTGTTGAGCCTTGGGAATGCATATGCCGGCCAGGGTAAGCGGGAGGAGGCCCTCGAAACCTATGGCAAGGTCATTGAACTGAAGCATGATTACACGCTGGCTTACGGACTGATGGCCGATGTTTTCGTCCAATACGGAGCCTACGAAAGCGCCCTCGCTGTTCTGCAAAAGGCCTCCGCCTTTGAAAGAGGGCGGGACCGGGTGTTCTTTCGGATCGGCCAGATCCAACTTCAAAGAGGCCGATTGGACGAAGCGATTGAAGCGTTTCTGGAAGCACTTAAATGGAATAGCGAACTCGCTCACGCCCACGGGCTTCTTGCGGAGATCTACCTGAAACAGAGGCATGAGGGCGGAAAAGCACGCTTTCACATGAAACGATATGTTGAATTGGTGGATAAGGGGTGGCTGTTCGACCGGTTTTCAAAACTCCTCGAGAAGAACAGACCGCCGACCACAATCGGCAACGCTGACAGTTAAGCGGCAAAGGTTTTTGAGATCAACGCATTACGGGTGCCTCCGTCGAAAGGGCCTGATCGGGCTTGGTGGATTTGTCACATCCTTTTCACACAATCCATATTTCTTCGTAATGGTTTTGACACAAAGCGGGGCTATCTTCGAGCCAACGTTCTCATGAGGCAAGGTTCCCAGGCAGAGGGCAGGGTGCCTTGCCCCAAGAGTGTTCCCTGCAATCGCAAGAGACGACAAGGATTTGTTTTATTCAGTCCCAAGATCTGATGGAAAAAATCGGATCCGCGGGCGACACCGTGTATGACTGTTCATACCCAGATGTGCGATTCGGCCGGCGAGTATGCATCTCTATTATCAAGCGGAAAAAGTGAGCCCGATATTTCTTCACCAATTCATAAGAAAGTCGTCAAGCGTCTGTCACACGGAATAGGGTATACCATGATCGAAACTTCAAAGGGGACTAAAATTCCCGCATGGCGAAGAAAGGGGGTGATAAACGGTTCGGCTAGGAAGTAATAGGTTGGGGGTTGTGAGGAGCCGCCAACCGCGCCTTTCGAGTGGATAGCGTAACGAGGGGTGACACAATTAGAGAAGACAAGCTTACAGTTTTTGATTCAACCTTTCAGGAGGTTTGTTGAAATGAAAAAAGTGTTAGGAATTGTAATGGCGG
>CAZHHS010000219.1:0-3582 GCA_964532395.1 uncultured Desulfobacterales bacterium
ATCGGGTCCAATTACATCATGCGGTTGCCCGGTGTCGCGGAGACCCCCAAATCTGCCACGATGCCAGGATACCGACAACCAACCGAATGATCCATTGATTGACCGGGACCACCAATGGCGACACCAGCCCGGATAAAATAAGCCACAAGCCCAATATACCGTTGACTATCCCTTGCCACTGCGTTTTCGATTTCCAGATCGCGGTTTTGCGAGTGAGGTATCGGGCAAAGACGGGCGGAAGCCGAGATGGCAAAATGGGAAGTTATTTTTGCGCAAGCCCTAAGACCTTGAAACGAAGGAGGAGAAATGACCAGGAAGGAAAAAGGGACATGCCTGATCGGGACATCGGGATACCAGTACGATCACTGGCAGCCGGTATTCTATCCGGAGGGCCTGGCAAAAAAGAAGTGGTTCAACCATTATGCCGAGCATTTTCAGACCGTCGAGATTAACAACACGTTTTACAACCTGCCCAAAGCCGAGACATTCGACCGGTGGCGAGAACGCACACCGCAAGGGTTCCGCTATGCGCTCAAGTTCAGCCGCTATGGGACACATATGAAGAAACTCAAAGATCCCGCTGCCAGTATCGGGCGGTTTCTGGAGCGGGCGGAACACCTGAAGTCCTTTCTGGGTCCCATCCTGGTGCAATTGCCTCCCCGCTGGCGGGTCAACCCGGAGCGGTTGGCCGCCTTTTTGGACGAGGCTCCGAAACGGTGCCGCTGGACAGTCGAATTTCGAGAGGGGGACTGGTTGTGTGATGAAATCTATGACGTGTTGAAATCCCACAAGGCAGCCCTTTGCATCCATGACATGTTGGAGAATCATCCCCGAGTGCAAACCGCGGACTGGACATACCTTCGTTTCCATGGAGATCACTATTCGGGCTCTTACAACCACCAAGCCCTTTCCGCATGGGCCCGGTGGATTGAGGATCGGCTGGCGGAAAACACGGATGTCTATGCCTACTTCAATAATGATGACCGCGGTTATGCCGTGCAGAATGCACTGGACCTAAGGCGATACATTCTTGGGGAATAAGGACTCACTCATCCTTTGCGCTAGCCTTTAGGGTTTTCTCCCCTTTTTTTGACATGCAAGACGGAGAAGTATTCTGGATAACCGCGTAGGTCAAAAGGCCTATGGGGAAAGATGTCGGTCTGTCCGGACGGCGTCTGGGAAACAGTGCCATTACTTTTGAAAATGCTGTAATTGTTAATTCTCCAATTTTAGGGTGCATATGAAGATAAAGGCGACGGCGGCGGTATTGATTGTGGTTTTGTTGGCGGGAGCCGGCTATTACTACTGGGATGTCTTATCCAAAGAAGATGCCCCCAATGTCATTAAGCTCTACGGCAATGTGGATATCCGACAGGTGACGGTGGCCTTTTTCGCCACAGGCCGGATAAAGCGGCTTTTGGTGGAAGAAGGAGAACATGTGCGAAAGAATGAGTTGCTGGGGGAAATCGATGCCACCCGATACAAAGCGGCTTTGAGCCGTGCAGAAGCTAACCTTTCGGCTCTGGAGAAAGAACTGGCCATAAGAAAAACCGGGTCCCGACCGCAAAACATCGAAAAGGCCCGGGCGGGAGTGACCACCGCCCAGGCGCGACTGGATGAGGCTGGCGCATCTTATGAACGTTACCGGGCACTATGGCGGTCGGGATCGGTTCCCAAGGAACGTTTCGACAATAGCCGAATGGCGTACCGCACGGCACTGGCGGGTTTGGAGGAAGCACGTCAAGCCTTATCGTTGGCCGAAGACGGTTTTCGGAGTCAGGAAGTTGAGGCCGCCCAAGCGCAGGTGGAGGCTGCCCGGGCCTCGGTCGTCTTGGCCGAAAATGAGCTGGCCGATACGAAAGTGTTTGCCCCTGCCGACGGGGTTATTCAAAAGCGGATTCTCGAAGTGGGGGATATGGCCTTTCCCCGGACACCGGTCTACACCCTGGCCTTGACCGAGCCGGTCTGGGTACGTGCATATTTACCGGAATCGCATCTGGGCAAGATCATGCCGGGACATGAGGCCCGGATTACCACCGATAGTTATCCGAACAAGAGCAGTTTGGTTTGTATGAAGACCTAAGCACCGGCGAAAACTTAGTTCTATATGCCGACCTGCATGGTGTTTCGAAGGCGAAGCGGCAAGACCGGTATGCGCGGTTGATGAAGATGACCGGCCTGGCAGCGTTTACCGATCGGCTGGCCGGAAATCTAAGGGCTCGCGGGGCAGCGCCGCGATTGGATTTGTGATTTATAGATAATCAAATATTTTTTTTAGGCTTTGCTTTACATGCATTTGGTCTAATTTTGACAGGTGGCCGCTCTTTTTGATGATGAATCTATTATCGAGCGTAAACAATTTCATCCTTACAACTGAGGGAGCAGTTAATCCAGATTGTTTTTTATTTTTAATAGGCACATCCAATGGCCATGGTTCGTTTTTTTGGCTTGTTATCATTGATAACACTGAATGTTCTATTATAGCACTAAAATCATTTTTTTGAGACAGTACAAGTGCTGGTCGGCGTTTCGTTCTGGAAGAGTCTGTAAATGGAAAAGGTACAACTACAACGTCAAATGGTTCATAGGTCATTGTATGCTTCCTCATCATTTTGAGAGTTCCACTCGCTCAGGGTGGGAACAAGCGCAGAGCTAAACGCCATGTCGATAGATTGGGCTTTACGTATTTTTATTGTTTCATTTTCGATTTCAAAAGCAATTACATCACCTGCTTTGAGATTTAGTTTGCTTCTTACTGCTTTAGGAACAGTTGCTTGATATTTCTTTGTAAGTTTACTAACGGCTGTTTGCATTATATTCTCCTTTTATGAAAATCTAATGTAATGATGTAATACTGTAATACTAGCGCGACTTGTAATATAATGCAATAAAATCTATACAAAAATCCAACATGCAATTTAACGCGGACTGGCCTACCGCTCGCTTCGCTCATTCTCGGCCGTCCGGGTAATTGCGCCGTTATGGATAATCCATATATTTAGCAATATTTTTGTATTGACAAAACAAACTTTCCAGCCTATCATGAATATACTGAAAAATCGGGCTGATTTCGAATGGAATTCTGCCAAGGATAATCTGAATCAAGAAAAACACGGTGTTTCATTTGCCCTGGCTCAGCTTGCATTTCTTGATCATAATCGTGTCATCTTAGAAGATCTGGAACACAGTGATGATGAAAAGCGATATTATTGTCTTGGCAGAGTTTCCGGCGAGATTATGACTGTTCGTTTTACCTATCGGAGAAGTAAAATCAGAATAATCGGTGCCGGATATTGGCGGAAAGGGAAGAAAATATATGAAGCAGAAAATAAAATACACGGATGAACCGATGGGAAAGGTTAAGGTTGTTTCCGACTTCCTTCCTTCACCTGAAGAACTGGCTTTAAAGGATGAAACCATAAAGGTTACCATTTCTCTCAGCAAAACGAGTATTGATTTTTTTAAAAAGGAAGCAAAGAAATACAACACTCAATACCAGAAGATGATTCGCAGGCTATTGGATGAGTATGCAGCGCATCAATAAAAAATGGCTTAATAAGCAAATGCAGCCGACCGCTAGTC
>CAZHHS010000220.1:0-3567 GCA_964532395.1 uncultured Desulfobacterales bacterium
GATGTCGTTGGCTGTGTTGATTTGGTTCAAGTACCTCACTGGTCGTGCCTTCCCCCTCATGATCGGATTATTTTATTTCGTTATCCAAATGCCGTTGTCCGAAAAGTTGACTTCTTAGCAAAAGAAGGCCGATGGGTATCGATCCGCAAGCCGGGCAACTGTTTGAGCCGTTTAGGGCGCGTTTGGACGGCCGTAACTCGGTGGCGTCAATAACTATATAAGTGTTTGCAGTCCCGGACCTTCTGTTTTTCAACCATTCAAAGGTCGTCCTTACGCGGCCTTGACGGCGAGTTTTGGCCGGTTTGCGGATCGATACCCGTCGGCCGACCACAACTTACCACTTATCCCAATATTTTTGCTTAATTTTAGCAATATCTCTCGCTGGGATCCAGCATTATCATTAGAAAAAAACAACCAGATGGTCCGCAAGATATATCCTACATATGGTCCGGGTTGATCCTTGTGCCGGCGGTCATTGCAGAAGCCGTTAGTGTGTCCTTTCCACGACGAAACGGGCGAGGGCGGCCAACGGCTCTCCACGATCCCCAAAGGTGGTTAGAACCGCCAGCGCCTTGTCGAGTAAGTCCGCCGCTTGCTGTCTGGCCCCCTCGATGCCGAGCGTAGAAATCGCGGTTGCCTTGGCGAGGGCCTGATCGCTGCCCACGGGCTTTCCGAGTATTTCGGGGTCGCCGTCGGCGTTAAGTAGGTCATCGGCAATTTGAAACGCCAGACCGATGTAACTCCCATAAGTAGTGACGGCGGCCACTTGCTCGTCCGTGCCGCCACCCAGCATGGCGCCGACGCTTACCGACGCCTCGATCAACGCACCCGTTTTGAGCCGATGCAGGGCGGCCAATTCTTCCCAGGTAACAGTTTTTCCCTCAAAAAACAGGTCCCTTTGTTGGCCTTGGACCATCCCCGAAGCCCCGGCGGCCTTGGCAATGACAGTAATGATTTTTACCGCCACAGACGGGGGAACGCTGTCACCGGGCCGCGATGCCAGGATTTCAAACGCCGCAGTCAATAACGCATCCCCTGCCAGTATTGCATTGGCTTCCCCAAAGGCCTTGTGACAGGTGGGTTTTCCTCGCCTGAGGTCGTCGTTGTCCATAGCAGGCAAATCGTCATGGACCAATGAATAGGTGTGAATGAATTCCAGTGCACATGCCGCATAAAGGGCATCCGTTTGCCGCCCGCCAACCAGTTCGCAAGCCGCCAAGCATAAGATAGGACGGAGCCGCTTTCCCCCCGCTTCGATACAGTACCGCATCGCCTGTGTCAGTGTGGGCGGACCACAGGTTACCTCGTCCAAAAACCGTCCCAGCTCAATGTTGACCAGGGTCTGCTTTTCTTTTAAATAGGAATCGAGATCAAGCACATCATTTCTTCCAAAGACGGTATCAGTACACGAGCGCTTAAGAACCATCTTGTCCGTTGTCCGCCGTCTCATCTTCCACGGCGAACGGCCGTTCCCGGATCGCCCCCGAGTCCGTCTCGACCAGCTCGGAAATCTTTTTTTCCGTTTCGTCCAGCTTCTTGGAACAAAAGGCCGACAACTTCATGCCTTGCTGGAACTTTTTCAATGCTTGGTCCAGGGTCAAGTCCTTGTCCTCAAGCTCGTCCACAATCGATTCAAGGGCTTTCATTGCGTCTTCAAACGTCTGCTTGGGCATATGCGTTCTTCTTCCTTATTACCGTGCAGGTCATTTCTCCCTTGTGAAGCGTTACCCCCACCTGATTTCCCACCTCAACCAGACGGGTATCCGTCAGGACCGTGCCGTCCGGAAGTCTCCGGGTGACACTATACCCCCTTTCCAATATCTTTAACGGGTTGAGACCGTTAAGCCGGGTGACCTGAATCCCCAGCCGGTTCCGTCTGTCATTTAAAAGATATTCTATTTTATGGCAGAGGGTTTGGTAATGTTGCTTAAGTATTATATTAAGTTGTTCAATCCGTGCTTTGAGGCCATAGCGGCTAAGCCGGTAGCTTGCCGACGCCAATCGATGCCGCTCCCTCTTGAGTTGCCGCGATGCCGCTCCGTGGGCTCTCGCGGTCAACTCGTCTAAATGTAATCGTAACTCGGCGAGGCGTTTAGTGGGGTGCCCCCGTCGAACTAATTGGGAACTCGATACCTCAAGGCTGTACCGAAAGGCGCGAATCTTTGCCAGCATGCTTTTGATGAGGGACTGCTGTGAACCTGCAATCGTCTGCTTCAAAGCGGCCCGTTCGGGTACAGCGAGTTCGGCCGCCGCGGACGGGGTAGGGGCCCGGAGGTCCGCCGCCAAGTCCGCAATAGTAAGATCCGTTTCGTGGCCGACACCGGAAACCACCGGAATCCGTGAGGCAGCGACGGCCCGGGCGACAACCTCCGTGTTGTAGGGTTGCAGGTCTTCCAAGGACCCGCCTCCTCTGGCCAGGATGATCAGATCGGACCGGCCATAGGTATTCACGAGTGAAATGGCCCGGGCGATTTGCGTTTCCGCCCCCCGGCCTTGCACGGCAACAGGCACTACCTGAAGGTTTATGTTGGGAAAGCGACGGCCGATAACGCTGAAGATATCCCGAATTGCCGCACCCTTAGGTGAGGTAATGACAGATATGGTCGTCGGAAGCACCGGCAGGGGAGCCTTGTCTTCTGCCCGAAACAGGCCTTCGGCTTGCAACTTTTCTTTGAGTTGTTGGAAGGCAAGTTGCAACGCGCCGAGGCCGGCGGGCTCAATGTATTCCACAATGAGTTGATAGGCGCCTTTTGGCTCGTAGACATTTAGTCTGCCCATCGAAATAACGGTTAAACCGTCTTCGAGTGCAAAGCGCAACCCTCGGTTTTGGCCTCGAAATATGACCGCCCCGATTTGAGCGTGCGTATCCTTGAGCGTAAAATAACAGTGACCGGATACGGCATAGTGAAGGTTTGAGATTTCTCCGGTAACCCAAACAAACGGATATGCGGCCTCAAGGAGTTCTTTGACGGCGCCTGTGAGTTCGGTCACCGTAAATATGTGTCTTTTCGGGGCATCTACGGCATTCATCGGTGGTTGTTCATATCACAGGGAATATGGGGTCACAATCTCTTTTTGTATCGGTATCTGTGCTCAAGCCTCCATCGAAGAAACTGTCCGACAGGATCGACAGGATTGACAGGATGGTAAGGCGTCATATAATCTTTCCCATTCAAATGTTTGGAACGGGGTATTCCTGTTTATCCCGTCAAATCCTTATAGGGGGTGGCTGGGCAATGACGTCATCGGAGCGGGACGATCGGTTCAAGTCGGAGTTTGAACGGCTCGGCGAAGGCATAGGTCAACGTTTGGGGAGTGGCTTTTCGGCTCAGGGGGCTCAAAAGGGTGCCCGGGTGGGCAAGAAACTCGGCTGTACACTTGGCGGACAGCTGGGGCGTTTCAGTGATCGGTTGGAATCGGAGCACGTCGGTGCCGAGGATGAACTGGGTGTGGGCGGCAAAATCGGTTCGGGCGTCGGTGCGCTGGGAAAGCAGTTTCTCAAACATCGGGGTAAGTCTTCGCGGTACGCGGCAATGGCCTCGGCGGCGGACCTGTCTTCCGAGGGCC
>CAZHHS010000221.1:0-3565 GCA_964532395.1 uncultured Desulfobacterales bacterium
ATTTCGTTGAACGAGGGCCTACACGGATAGCGTCCGCCTTCCTTTCGGGAACCGCTTGACGGAATTGTAGGCCCGAGTGAAGCGGAGTTCCTTCCCGCACCGGGCGAAAAGCGTTGTAATGGGTGCGAAACTTGAAAGACCGGTGAACCGCCCGACCATTCATATAGTTAGTAGTAAATAGTGAATGGTGAACAGTGCGCGATTCGTAATTCCCAATGCCGGCATACCCCAATCCCGGAATTGCTCAATTCCTCAATCCCAGAATTCGAATCCCCGGTTTTTCATTGACCACCCCATAGCGCCTCAGATATTGGTTGTCAATCGGATATGGGTTCCTGAATCCACCGCTTGCCGAGTTTGCGGAGATGTGAGGCAATATGGAATTGGAAATGATCAAAAAGGAAATTCTGAAGGCCATCCGGGCAATTCCCAAAAGCTTTCGTAAAGATCCGGTGGTAAAAGAGACGATTCGCTGTGTCCTGTACAGCCTATTGCTTGATGCAGGCTTACAACCGGTACCGTGTCTGCGTAAGCCAAGCTTCCCGGAAGCTCCGGTAGACATTGCGGGTCTGGGTGCCGATGAGACCGTGAAGGTTGCCTTTTGCGCCAGTCCGACGGTGGAACTCGAAAATGTGAAGAGCCTGGAGCGGTTGGATCCGGAACGAAAGGTTGTCATCTCTTTTTCTCCGACGAAGAAAAAGGTCGACATGAGTACGTTTTTTTTGAAGGGTGGCATTGAACACCTCTATATTTATGAAACGACATGAACACGTGCGCGATTATTGATACACATGCCCATTTGGATGAGTTTTCCGATGCTCAAGCAGTGATCCAGGAGGCTCAGTCCCAAGGGGTGGTGGCAATCGTAGCTGTCGGCCAGGACCGGGCATCAAACAGCAAGGCAATGCGGCTGGCGGAACGAAATCCGGGGGTGGTCTTTCCGGCTATCGGGTATCACCCATGGCGGATCGATCCGGAAACGGACCGCGAGACCTTGACGCAGATCGATGAGAATTTGGGTCATTGTGTAGCATTGGGAGAGGTCGGTCTTGACTATAAGGCCAAGGTCAAGAAGAAGGTTCAAAAGCGGGTGTTTCGAGAATTGATCGCTTTGGCCAATGCCCACGATAAGCCGATGATTTTGCATTGCCGGTATTCTCATGCCAGGGCGCACCAGATGGTGAAGGACGCCGGGGTGAAGCAGGCCGTTTTTCACTGGTACAGCGGTCCGATAGACCTCGTTCCGGAAATTGCCGCCAGCGGCTATTATATGTCCGCCTGCCCTGCCTTGATCTATAATCCCTACCACATAGAGGCGATTCGGGCCGTTCCCTTGTCCAGCCTCTTGCTGGAAACCGATTGCCCGGTTACCTATCAGACCTTGGAATCGAGGCCCGTTCATGTCCGTGTTACGCTGGAAAAGGCCGCCGAGGCGAGGGGGGCAACGGTGCAAGAAATTGCGGACGCCACCACGAAGAATGCCAAACAGTGCTTTGGGATATAGCATTTGGGAAGGTGTGGACACCTGCACACTTTCACACTTTCTCCGCTTACAAAATGGTAATATGCCTCACGGTGACGGCATGAAAGCCAAAGACGGCTTCGGCCCCGCAAAAAATTATTTTCTTCTTCTTCGGTCCTTGATCCTGTCTCACCAAGTCACATTTGGAAACCAGAGACATGCCTAACGTTTTCTTATTATGCAACATACAGCCGTAGCGTGCTCAGAGCATCCGGCCACTCTCATCTTTGCATCTTCTCAATTTCTCACTTTCTCACCGGCTCACTTTCTGAACAAGCAAACTGGCACGCCCGTTGCTCTGTCAGTCTGTCGACAAACGTGACGCCCCGTTCGCAGACAGGGCGTCAAGGTTTGGTGTCCAATGGTGTCGGGAAAATGATAGTTGGCTCGTTTGTTCGGGCGGCAAATCAAATTTTGATTTGGGAATATTGGTCAATGGACGGGTTATATTACCTGTATACGGTTCAAAAACCGGGGTTTGCCATTACACTGAGACAGTACGTCTCTCCTGAATTCCTGGATGCGGGGATGGCGTTTCATTCCATGCTGTACCGGATGTCCCAAGACACCGGGCCGGATGTATGGCAACAGATGGCCCAGCACTTGGGCTGGCAGCGATGGGTGTCGTGTTTTCAGGATATCCGGGATTACGACAACTACTGGATCGCTCTGGAAAACCTTACCCGGGGGGACCTCTGGAGTCTGGCGGTTCCCGCAAATGAGATTCAATGGTGTAGCCTGGAGGCTCAATGTGAAAACTATTTGCCGGTGGAGAAATGGTTTTGTTCATATCCGGAAGTCATCCGAAGGCATGACCAGACCCCCCAGGCATTGATTGTTTTTCCCATAAAGCCGGCCTGGCTGGTAAATGTAGAGCCGGCCAAGGAGGTATTCGAGCGGGCTGAACTATGGAATGAAAAACTGGAGGCATCCACCTTTGACGAGGCCGTAGAAGAGGAGCTGGACAACCCGTTTTGCCCCCCGAAAAGCCACGCGGTAAGCGCAGCATGACAGGCTTCAGTACCCGTCGTTGAAACCGTTCACAGTGTTGTTAGGGGTTGACAAGGTCGCTTGCGTAAACAATACTGACGCCGATGCCTGGGTGGCGGAACTGGTAGACGCAAGGGGCTTAAAATCCTCGCCCGTCTCATGTAAACTCAAATACTTACCTTTCCTTGTACCGGAACTGTACCGGTGTTGTGTAGAGAAGCGAGACGACGACAAATGGTACGAGAATTCTATGTTTTGATAGAAAAAGATGAGGACGGCTTTTTTGTTGGTGAGGTTCCACAACTTCGAGCTTGTTATGCACAAGGACGGACAATCGATGAATTGATGGAAAATATTCGGGAGGTAATATCCTTATGTCTTGAAGCGTCTCATGAAAAAGAGATGGTTTTTCCAGAGTTCGTAGGGGTCCAGAAGGTTATGCTCGATGACCAAATTGCCGGTGCTTAAATCCGAAGATGTGGTTTCTGCTCTGAAAAAGAAAGGTTTTAGCGTCACCCGACAGAAGGGCAGTCATTTGCGAATGAAACACACCGATGGACGGGTGACAACCATACCGATTCATCAAGGTCAGGATATCGGGCGTGGTCTGTTACGAAAAATATTGCGGGACGTGGAGTTAGAAGTAGATGAACTGTTGGCAGAATAGTATATCCACATCTCCCTGAAGTAAAATCCGTTACGATGCCTGGGTGGCGGAACTGGTAGACGCAAGGGACTTAAAATCCCTCGGAGCTTAGTCTCTGTACGGGTTCAATTCCCGTCCCAGGTACCAATTCACACACGTCACAGCAGTTCCTTTTTACGGCTTGTAGGCCTCTTGTAGATCCGGAAACAGGGTCTTGATCTCTACGGATTTAATCTTGGTAAGGCAATCATTCAGGGCGGCTTCCACGCTGTCTCCAACCCCGAAGTATTCTTTCTCGGTTTGTTGTACCACCAGGTTTGGGACGGCTATGAACTCCACCTTTGCGTTTTCACTGGCAATAATTTCATGGACCGAAATGTTGCACCAGCCGTCGGGGCGGTCCAGTT
>CAZHHS010000222.1:0-3554 GCA_964532395.1 uncultured Desulfobacterales bacterium
GATAACTCACCCCCGCCAAGTCGGTGAAAGGCGTCCCGGATCGCACCGCTTCCGCCACAGCTGCCAGCGTACGCTCTCCCGAAGCCCGGCAGATATAATCTACCGCAGGCATTTCCAGTAATGCCGTCGACGGCATAAAGGTCGCTTGCGGCCCCCCGATCACCACCTTGGTATCCGAATTTACGGACTTAACCAGATCGGCGAATCCCAGAACATACAACATCGTTCGCTGGTACGCCGTAAGCCCTACCAGGGCCGGTCGAAAATCGCGAATCACAGTTTCCAAGTTAACCCGTGACCACGGGGTATCTTGGCCGATGGTGAGTATCTTCGTCTGGAAGCCCCGGGCGTTGAGATAGGCGGCCATGTATCCAAGGGAAATGGGCGTGCAAACCGGTACAAACGGATTTATTTCCACGAGCAAGACATTCACGGCTGCCATATATAGAGAACATGGACATCAAAGGTCAAGTGAAAAGGCAGGAGCCTCCGCCGTTGTTGACTAGGAATACTGATTATAGTATTGCGATGATGGCATTTTAGGGAGGTTAAGAGGGACCGTTTCTTTCCCCTACAATATCTACCCTCAGCGCAGCTTTCCGGAGGACAAAACATTGCGAATCATTATCATCGGCGCCGGCCAAGTCGGTTTCCACATTGCCAGCCGCCTGGCTATGGAAAAAAAGGATGTGGTTGTCGTAGACAAGGACCCCGAGGCGTTGAGACAGGTCTTTGAAAGCCTGGACGTACAAACCGTTCAAGGCTGCGGAAGCAGTCCGGTAATTCTGGAGGAATCGGGCATTAAGGGGGCGGATATCCTTTTGGCGGTTACCGACAGTGACGAAACCAATTTGGTGGCGGCATTTTTTGCCAGCCTGTTATCCCCCAATACGGTGAAGTTGGCGCGAATCCGGGGCGAGGAATACCTCCGGTACAAAGAAATCCTGATGCAGGCCCCCTACGGAATCGATGTCATCATCAATCCCGAGCAAGAGGCCGTCAAGATAATCGAAACCCTTCTCCGGGTGCCGGGGGCTGTGGATGTGGGTGAGTTCGCCGAGGGTCGTATTAAACTCGTGGGGGTCCGGTTGGAAGACGATTCCCCGGTAATCGGCACCGAGTTGTCTGACCTTGGGGCAAAAACCGGTGATCTAAAAGTCCTTGTGGGGGCGATTGTCAGAAATGAAAAACTCATCATTCCTTCCGGAGACAATATGTTGCAAACAGACGACCTGGTCTACTTCGTCTCCGAAGAAAAGGACCTCAAGTCGGCCCTAAAGATGTTTGGCAAGCGCGCCGAGCCGTTCAACCGGGTTCTTCTGGTCGGCGGGGGAAATCTGGGCCTCAAACTGGCCATGACGCTCGAAGGCATGTCCATTCACACCAAGCTCATCGAGAAAAACTCCGATCGATGTCGCGAGCTGGCAGAACGGTTGAACAAGGTCGTCGTCTTGCAGGGCGACGGATCGGACCAAGACCTTCTCCGGGAGGAAAACGTGCAGAATATGGATGTGGTGGTTACGCTGACCGATGATGAAGAGACCAATATCCTCGCCTCATTGTTGGCCAAACGGATGGGGGCGCATAAAACCATCACCCGGATTAACAAGTTCAGTTATCTGCCCCTGGTGGCGGTGATCGGCCTCGAGCATGTCGTCAGCTCCCGCCTTGCTGCCATCAATACCATTCTGCACCGCATCCGTCGGGGTAAAGTCCTGTCGGCCATGGCGCTCAAGGGAGAAGAAGCCGAAGTCCTGGAAGCAGTCGCCTTAGAAACTTCGGATATCGCGGGCAAGCCGCTCAAGAAGATTTCTTTTCCACGAAACGCGTTGGTGGTGGCCATCATTCGGGACCAGGAAGTGATCATCCCCACAGGCGACAGTGTCATTTCACCGGATGACCGGATCATCATTTTGTCAACTCGCCAGGCAATCCCCCAAGTAGAAAAGGCCCTCATGGTCAAGCTGGAGTATTTCTAGATGCGTCTTCGATACACGCTTTATGTCGTGGGGATCCTGATGCTCTTTCTGGGCGGCACCATGGTCTTTCCGTTGCTGTTTGGCCTTTACTACCATGACGGCAGCGCTATCCCCATTGCCCGATCCATTGCGGTGACGATTGCCGGTGGACTGGTGTTATGTGCCTGTTTTCGAGGCGCCAGGAAAGAGGCGATGACGCATCGCGAGGGTATGGGCATCGTGGCCATCGGATGGATGGCGGCAGGTCTTTTTGGTGCCCTTCCCTATTATTGGTGTGGGGCATTGCCCAGTTTTTCCGACGCCGTTTTTGAATCCCTTTCCGGCTTCACCACCACCGGCGCCTCTGTCTTGATCCGGATCGAAAACCTTCCCCGGGGGCTTCTATTTTGGCGGAGTCTTACCCATTGGCTCGGCGGCATGGGAATTATCGTGCTCTCTTTGGCCATCTTGCCCATCTTGGGTATCGGCGGGATGCAACTCTATAAGGCCGAAGTGCCTGGTCCGGTGCCGGACAAGCTCAAACCGCGCATTCGAGATACGGCCATGGTCTTATGGAAGGTTTATGCACTTTTTTCTTTGCTGGAAACGGCGTTACTCATGGCCGGAGGCATGGATCTGTTCGAGGCCCTATGCCACACTTTCGGCACCATGGCAACAGGCGGTTTTTCCACGAAAGACGGCTCCATCGGGGCATTCAACAGCCCTTATTTTGATACCATATTTATTGTCTTTATGCTCTTTGCAGGCATCAATTTTTCCCTGCATTACCAGTTCATAAAAGGACAACCGCTGGCATTCTGGCGGAACTCGGAATGCCGTTTCTTCGTCGGCCTGTGTATTGCGTTTTGTGTCATCGTGGTGATCGGCCTCTATGGAACCGTATATGAAACATTGGGCGAGTCCATCCGTTACGGTGTGTTTCAGGTCCTGTCCATCATTACGACCACCGGATATGCAACGGCGGACTATGAACAGTGGCCCGCCTTGTGCCAACACCTCTTGCTTTTTTGTATGTTTCTCGGCGCATCGGCAGGTTCCACCGGTGGGGGCATGAAATGTCTACGGATCATGCTGTTGTTGAAACATTCCTATAAGCAGGTCTTTTCCCTGATTCACCCCCGGGCGGTGACCCAAGTCAAGCTGGGCAAACGACCCATTCCCGATGAGGTCCTCCACAGCATTTGGGGATACTTCATGCTCTACGTCGGTTTGTTCGTGCTTTGCTCCTTTCTGCTGGCGGCCATGGGGGTAGACGTGGCAACGGCATTCGCCGCCGTCGTCGCCACCATCGGCAACATCGGTCCCGGCCTGGGGATGGTCGGGCCAACCGACAACTACGCCCATATTCCGATACTGGGAAAGTGGTTGTTGATCCTGTGTATGCTATTGGGCCGACTGGAAATTTATACCGTGTTGGTCCTCTTTGTACCGGAGTTCTGGCGCAAGTAGCCCGGTTGGCCGGACGGGGCACATAATTTTGTTGACTCCGGCCTTGCAAAACCCTACAAGAGAGAGTTTTTTAAGGTTCAGGACGGTCTCAGATTTCAATGGCGCTAAAACTCAGCCGTAAGAGTC
>CAZHHS010000223.1:0-1413 GCA_964532395.1 uncultured Desulfobacterales bacterium
TCTAACGGCTTCAAACAGTTAGCCACATTGAAATCTGAAACCGTCCCGAACCTGTCACGTTTTCAAAAAGTCGATTAAATTTGGCTAGGATCATTCGATGTTTTGTACCTGTTCTCTGATCTTTTCCAATTCGCTCTTTATGCCGACCACTTTCTGCGAAAGGTTCGCATCCCCCGCTTTCGATCCGATCGTGTTGACTTCCCGGTTTAATTCCTGCAAAAGAAAGTCAAGGGCCCGCCCCACCGACCCACCCGTATCCACCATCGTTCGAAATTGCGCCAGGTGACTCTCTGTTCGCACGATTTCTTCCGTGATGTCGCTTTTGTCCGCCAGAAACGCCGCTTCCTGGGCCAATCGGTTGGCATCCAGCTCAACCCGCCCCTCGGTCAGCCGATTGATCCGGTCTGCCAGTTTGTCTCGATATTCTGCAAACACAGACGGGGCCATCTCTTTGAGTGCCGACATCTCCTTTTCCACCACGGACAATCGATGCCGGAAATCTTCGTAAATGCGCGTCCCCTCGCGAACCCGCATGGTTTCGATTTGCTCCAATCCCTCACGGATGCACGAAGAAAGAGCTGCCTCCGCCTTTTGTAAGTCCGGTTCCGGCTCCGCGGGCACCACGATCTTATCCATCCCGAGGACCGTATCCAGCCGCACCCCCTCATCCGTACCCAAGGCCTCATCGAGTTGACACAGGGCGGTGTAATAGGACTTGGCCAAGGGAAAATTGACCGAGACGTGAGGAGTAACCGACAAGTCGGCCTGCTGCTTTACCGTCACCTCTATCCGGCCCCTGGAGATCTTGGCACCGATCATTTTTTTGACCATGTCTTCAAGGGATAACAATTCGGCCGGCATGCGGACCACGATCTCACAATACCGCTTGTTTACACACCGCATCTCGACAGTGTATGTGTGCCCATTTACTCCTTGTTCCGCCCTGCCGAAGGCGGTCATGCTCTTAATCATATGTCTCCTGTCTCAAAACCTCTTTAGCTCAAAGAGATACCGATTTCTAGCGGATTTCAAAAAACTTTGGATCTCCTCACCGGCGTAATCCGGATAGGTCCATTCCAGGCTGCAAAAACGACCGTCTCGATAGATTAGGGTGAGATCCGCATAAATGCCCTCTCCCAAAAATATTCGATGGGCATAGTTCTTTCCCGTGGCCAGCACAAATCGCTCCGGTAACAGATATCCGGGATCCACGTTCACCATCCGTTTCCCCGCGTGTGAAAACCGGCTTTCAATCCGGTTTGTAAACAACTTGACATCCACCAAGGCATCCTGGCCGATCAGTTCCTGAAAACCGAACAACCGTCGAAAAAGCGGCGATCCCATTTCCGCTGCATAATAATCCGTTTTGTCAAAAGGAAGCCAGACGCTCACCATGTCGATCGGGCCCAGGGT
>CAZHHS010000223.1:1513-3551 GCA_964532395.1 uncultured Desulfobacterales bacterium
TTAATCATCTCCGCCGTGGCAATATCGGTGATCACAAACGGGGTTTCGATCAAGTACAAGGGATTATAGAGATCCTTGAGAATGGCCACGGCGTGCTCGCTCTGAGCACCGATTACTACCCGATTCGGCCGCATAAAGTCTTCTATCGCCGAGCCCTCTCTCAAAAACTCGGGATTGGAGGCAACATCAAAGCTACACGGGCCGGGCAGATTCTCACGGATAATCCGCTCTATCAAGCGACCCGTACCTACCGGAACCGTACTTTTGGTCACAATCACCTTGTATCCGTTCATCATTCTGCCCAGGGACGCAGCAACCTCCTCCACGTATGTCAGGTCCGCCCGCCCCTCGTCATCCGGCGGCGTACCGACGGCGATAAACACCACCAGCGCCTGCTTGACCCCCTCCTCAATGTCCGTGGTGAAGGTAATTCGCCCGTGGCTCGCGTTTTTGTGAATAAGCTCGGTCAGCCCCGGCTCGAAAATGGGAATCTTTCCGTCCTTAAGCATGTTGATCTTTGACTCGTCATTATCGACACAGCTGACGCGGAGTCCGAATTCGGAGAAACAGGCTGCCGTCACCAGCCCCACATACCCGACTCCAACTATGCAAATATTCATGGAAAAACCCCTTGTGGCAAAAAAGTCGATCGTAGAGATTAGTCCCCTTTCCCCGGTTTGTCAATATCAAGTAAGACACAGACGGGTTCGGCAAACGGTGGATTTAGGAGGGGACCCCAAACTTTCTTACAATCACGTTTTGTGGTAAATGAACGGGGTAACAGGTTCAAAGGTTTAAAGGTTCACAGGTTCAAGGGTTCAAGGTTCAAGGGTTCAGAGGTTCCGGGTTGCGGGTTGCGGGTTGCGGGTTAGTGCCCATCCATAAATCAGTATTTTCATAGTTGGGCACTGGCGTAAGTTTCCAATTCAGAAATAGGCATTTTTCCACAAGGTCAAGGAAAACGAAGGGGTTGCGCGGAGGCGTACCGAGGTACGTCGCACAAGCAACCCCGCAGTTTGACGCCGAGATTGCGGAAAAAGGCCATTTATGGATGGAAACTGGTTAGTGATTGAACCCACGGAAATGCGGTTGCAAAAGCGGAGAACGCCGACATGAAGATTGCCTTGGCACAGACCAATCCGACGATCGGGGCTTTTCAAGAAAATATAGACAAGATGCGGACCATGGTGGACGGGGCCAAGGATGAAGCGTGTGACTTAATTGTCTTTTCAGAACTGATTATTTCCGGATATCCCCCCATGGATCTCTTGGACAGATCCGACTTTGTGGATGAAAACATCCGACACCTACATGAGCTGATCGGCAGCATCAATGATATCGGGGTCATATGCGGGTTTGTGGATAAAAATCCAAGAAATGGGGAAAACGCCTTACATAACTCCGCCGTTCTTTTCGAAAACGGCCGCATCTTGTATCAGGTTCACAAACGCCTCCTGCCTAATTACGATGTGTTCGATGAAAACAGGTATTTCAAACCCGGGCCGGCCATCGCCCCCTTTACCTACCGGGGATACAAACTCGGGCTGACCATCTGTGAAGACGTCTGGAACGACGAAGACCTGTATCCCAAAGACGTTTTTCCTCGCAGACGGTATCCGGTGGATCCGGTGGCGGAGGTGGTGGAGCGGGGCGCGGATCTCATCATCAACATTTCCTCTTCTCCTTATTGGATGGGAAAAGGACCGGCCAAACATGACATGTTGAGTCAATTGGCCAAAAAGCACGCCGTCCCGTTGCTTTATGTCAATCAAACCGGCGGCAACGACAGTCTCTTGTTTGACGGGGTCAGTATGGCCTTCGATTCAGCAGGCCAAATGGTAGCCCGCGCCCGGGATTTCGAAGAAGATCTGGTCTTTTTCCACACAGATAGTCAAAGAGGAACCATTCACCCCGTCAGCCGTTCAGTCACCGCCACCGTTCTCAAGGCATTGATTACGGGCACCCGGGATTATGTCCAAAAATGCGGGTTTTCAACGGTTCTGGTCGGTTTGAGCGGCGGTATTGACTCCGCCCTCAC
>CAZHHS010000224.1:0-1057 GCA_964532395.1 uncultured Desulfobacterales bacterium
GACGGTAACGTGTTTGGGAGATTGTTTATTCGTCATAGATGATACTTTCGTGAATTCAAAACCCCGAAATGTCTTGTACCATCTCCGCCATCGTTTGAATGAATTCCGGGTCTGAACCGACGCTTGTGGCCCGAGTCAATCGAATGCCGTGTGTTTGCGCCGTTTGGCGGGCTTCCACGTCGAGATCGTAGAGTACCTCGATATTGTCGCATACAAATCCGATGGGGGCAATCGTAACGTCTGTGACGCCGTCTCGGGCCAGTCGTCTTAACACATCATTGACGTCGGGTTCCAACCACGGGTCCTGCGGCCTTCCGCTGCGGCTTTGGAAGGCGATTTGCCATTGGCTGCACGCCAAGCGGGAGGCGATGCGTGCCGCCGAGTAGGTGATTTGCTGTTCATACAGATCGCTTTGCGGGTCAGAGCGGGGCAGGCTGTGGGCGGTAAAGACGATATAGGCCGCTTTTCGCTCTCGATCCGTCATCTTCTTTCGGCAATCGGCGATATGCCGGGCCATCGTGTTGATAAAACCGGATTGGTCGAAAAAAGGCGGGGTATACGCAAACCGCAAATCGATGTTTGTTGACGTGAGGGCCGTGGCGATTTCCCGCTGATACTGGTCCCAGCTTGATCTACTTTTGAATACCGACATGATCATGCCCACTGCGTACCGGATGTCGTCCCGGGCCATCTTTTTCAGCGTGTCTTCCAACAGGGGGTGCCAGTTTCGCATTCCTACATAAACGGGCATGGGGACGGGGCTGCTTGCCAGCAGTTTTTGGAGGGCTTCGGCCTGGGCGAAGGTGACTTCATTGACTGGGGATTTTCCGTCAAACAGGTCATAGTGGCAGGCAACACCTTCGAGCCGTTCTTGAGGTACCCGACCTTTGGTTACGCGGGTGAGGAACGGTCGAACATCGCGGCGGCATTCCGGTCCGCCGAAGGCAATGAGCAAGACCGCTTGGGCGGCCTTATCTTTAGGGGCATTCATATCGTTTTGGATTTTTCACCGGTTGGGATGTCGAGTCGATAGTTCGTGAACGGCATCGACCAGTTC
>CAZHHS010000224.1:1067-3534 GCA_964532395.1 uncultured Desulfobacterales bacterium
GGACACCGTGGCCCAGATTGAAAATATGTCCCGGCCGACCCCGGGCCTTGTCGAGGATACTTTTGGCGGCGGTTCGAATTCGTTCCGGCGTTGCATAAAGGACGACGGGATCGAGATTGCCCATGACGGCCACCTCGTCGCCGAGGAGAGACCAGGCCTGGGCCAAATCACAGCGCCAGTCGAGGCCGATCACGTCCCCGCCCGCCTCTTTCATCAAGGGTAACAGCATCGGATTCCCCGTACTGAAGTTGATTACGGGAGCCGACTTGTCCAGGCTGCTGATTAAGCGTTTAACATGGGGGAAGACATAGCGACGATAGTCGTCGGGAGACAATGAGCCCACCCAACTGTCGAAAACCTGGACGACATCGGCTCCGGAAGCGATCTGGGCATTTAGGTATTTGATCAGAACACCGGTTAATTTTTCCATCAACTGGTGCCAACACGCTTCATCCTGGTACATCATGGTCTTGGTGTTGACGTAATTGGAAGACTTTCCCCCCTCAACCATGTAGGAAGCCACGGTAAAGGGCGCGCCGGCAAAGCCGATAAGTCCGATGTCGGGACGTAAGGCCTTGCGGGTGATTTGAAGGGCGTCGAGAAGGTACGTGAATTCCTCGGCGTCTACGTCCCTGAGGGCCGCCACGTCTTGGCCCGTCCGAACCGGGTTGAAAATGACCGGGCCCTTGCCTTTCACGAAATCCAAATGACACCCCATCGGTTGGGTGACCAACAAAATGTCGGCGAAGATGATGGCCGCATCCACGCCCAGTCGATCCACTGCCATCAGGGTGACTTCGGCAGCCAGTTCGGGCGTTTGACACAGCTCCAACATGGAGACGTTTTTTCGAATTCTCAGGTACTCCCGTTGGTAACGTCCCGCTTGCCGCATAATCCAAATCGGGGTGTAAGGCGTTTCTTGGCGGCGGCATGCCTTGACAAAAACGGAATCCTGCGGGCTGGTTATTTCCAGCGGAGACGCATCCCAACGCATGTCCGTCCGGCGCCATCGATTGGTGTCGATGCCGTTTTTCACGGCCACCCGTTTTTTCAAGAGCAGGTCGTGGCCCCGCCGGGCCATTTCGCGAACCAAATGACTCATTTTGGTCCGGTCGGGTTCAAAGTCCACCGAAAAGCCGTGTTCCCGAACCGCCCGACTGGCAATGGGTCCGACGGATCCGACGCATATGGTCTTAAACGATTCTCTGAGTGCTTCCTCCTGGCTATCCCACCGGGCCACCCGAAATAGGTGGCGCACCTGGGCGCCACTGGTAAACAAACAAAAATCAACCGGTTGGGGAGTGCCGGAGATGATTTCTTGAACGGCTCTTTGCAATGGTCCGATGTCATCGGGTAACTCCCAACGGTAAAGCGGAACGCTCAACACTTCGGCGCCCCGGTCTTGCAAACCCTGGATGAACTCGGGGTTTTTTTGTCCGTATTCCTGAACGGCGATTCGGCGCGTTGACGGGGGATAGTCTTCATCCAATACCGATAGCAGGTCGTCCGATGTATAGGGTTCGGGGACGGTGATGGTGGGGCTTACCCCGAGTTCTTTGAGAGCGGCGATCGGCTTGGGGCCCAGCGCGATAATTTCTATTTCCTTAAGCTTTGAAATGAATTGAGATGGGTCGTATTTGGCGGAAACGCTTTGCATCAACAGGCGGGTGCCGACACCGGTCATTAGAACCACCGCGTCGATCCAGCCGGCGAAGAGCATGTCGGCGAACCGGAGTGCTTCCGCATGATGGTCGACCGGCACTTCGCGCATACTCGGCACCACCTGGGGGGTTCCGCCGGCTTGTGTGATCAATGCTTCCATCTCTTTTGCCTGACGGGTGGCGAAGGAGAACACCCGCTTTCCCTGGAAATCAATAGACATGGCAGGTTGCACAGACCCAGACATGCGCTTTCCACCGAAAGAGCGATGTCTTGAATCTCCTTTCTTTTTTTAGGTAAACTCTTGTAAGTATAAGAAAACCCCGTATATTTGTCAATATAAAAGCTTGAAAGGTGCAAAGGTTCAGCGGTTCAGCGGTTCAGGGGTTCCCGGGGTTCAAGGGTTCAGGGGTTCAAGGGGTCCGGGTTCGGGTGTCAAACGTTTCTGGTTTCTGGCTCCGTGAAGCGCAAGTGGCAGGGAGAATGAGATGGAAATGCGGTAGTTCCCGGTTTAGCTTTAGGCAATATCGAATACCTAATACCCGTTGTTTTGAACGATTTGAACAAGCGTAGCGATCGAACACGCAAACCTTTGAACCCTCGAACCTCTGAACCCTCGAACCTCTGAACCCTTGAACCCCGGGACCTTTGACCTTACGCCTTTCGCCGTGAACCTTGAGCCTTTCTTTTCTTACGCCCTTCGCCATGAGCCTTAAGCCTTTCTTTTATATTGACAAATATACGGGCTTTTCGTATATTTACAAGAGTTTGCCAAAAAAAGAAAGGAGGTCCGGAGCATCGTTCTTTC
>CAZHHS010000225.1:0-3509 GCA_964532395.1 uncultured Desulfobacterales bacterium
CCTTGAAATTTGAAGCGGCCCCAGCGCACGACCTCCTCAAACAGGACAAATCAAGTTCCTTGGAAATCCAATATCTGGCTTCCAGCCTACGTCTTAAGTCGGAAAATGGGGCACAAACCCATGTGACTGATAGATGCGTTGCCCTTCAGGTGACGTAATAAACTTTAGGAAGTTATCGCCGTTCTCCCTTCGCGGACTGTTTTTCAATCGACAGATATAGTAATTGATCTTGTCGCTTTGATCCAATCGGGAACCGACGTCAACGGCGTCGACAGCAAGCCCCTCTTTTTGTGCATGCACCACCTCCGTAGACCAAACAGGACCGACATCGGCCGTACCTTTCATAATTCGTAATGGGGTCTCCCTGTGATGTACCACCGTAAAAAGCGTCGTCCCTTCCGCCCGCTTGACTTCCAAAATCCGATTTGCCAGATCCTCTCCTCCGGCCCCTCGATACATTTGAACAATATAATTGGCTATATCTTCATAAACAGCACTCGGCTGGGAGATACGTACTTCATCACGGCCCAAATCCGCGACCGATTCGATGTTCAAGGGGTTCCCCGACTTTACCATCAGCACCAATCGGTTATGCAAGTATAAAATCGAATCCGCACCGGAGATAAACCCTTCGTCTTCAAGGCGCTTCATGGCATCGCGGTTTACCGAGGCGTATATGTCCGGCTCAACGTCCAGAACCCGGTCTCCGAAAACAGCTCCTCCCGCCAGTATTTGCTTCAACTCCAGTCCCGGCGGGAGGGTCTCATAATAGATGTTTTCCACTTCAGGGTGTTTCCGGCGAAAGGCTTTCAGCAAATCCCCCATCACCATGAATTGATTTCCCGCCATAAACAACACCAGATCCGCCGAGTCAACCTGATCCAGGTTGTGCAGATCGTCTACCCGGTTGGACGGAATAACCGGAAGGTCACGATGTTGTGCCACCCCCATAAAGGTCCTCCTGTGACAGGGATCGGTATAAATTGCTCAATCGGTGCGCTTCGGAAAAATAAAGGTGTAAGGTGCAAGGCGTAGGGCGTAAGGTACAAGGCGAACGGTGCAAGGTCCAAAGTCATGGAGGATCTCTGCTTCACCGATTTGCCCTACGCCTTACGCCTTGAGCCCTTAACCCTTCTTCTTTCTTCAGCCTTCACCCTTCAGCCTATAACCTCTAAACCCCTGAACCTTTGAACCCTTGAACCTCTAAACCCTCACGCTAACCCGCCGTTCTCCTATCCTTATAATAATTGCTGCCGGCCATAGACTTCACGTACTTCTTCACCTCTGCGGCGATCGCACTGACCTGCCCGATGTGTTTTATCGGGCGATATTCATTTGTTACCACGGCAATTGACAAGGACACGAGGGGAAAAGACTCTTCCTCTCCTTTACGATTCGTTGAATGGATACAACCGCGTTTTCTATCTTCTTCGTCATAAAAGTCTCCAACCACCAGGTCAAAGTGTTGGATAATCTCCTTGCAAACGTTGTCCATCTTCTCCGGAGGCACGATGAACACGAAATCGTCACCACCCACATGTCCCACAAACCCTGCAGACAGGCGGAGCCTTCGCACCGAGTTTGTAAGCACACGGGCTGTAATCTTGATTATTTCGTCCCCTCGAAGGAAACCATACTTATCATTGAAGGATTTGAAATTATCAAGATCCACATAGGCAATGGAAAAGCGTTGTTTGTTGTTGATACAATCGTCTATTTCTTTTGTGATCGAGTAGTTTCCCGGAAGTCGTGTCAGCGGGTTGGCATCCCGGACTCGGGTGGCCCGAACAAAAATCAAAGAGAGGCGAGACACCACTTCTGCCGTAACCAGGGGTTTAATCAAATAGTCGTCAACCGGCAATCCACTCCAATCCATGCCGGCGGCCAGTCCCTTGTCCCCGATCACCAAAACGATAGGTAAGTGCCCAAAGACGGTATCCCCTTTGATTCGGTGACACAGAGCCGTCCAATCTTCTTCGTGCAACAGTTCATCCACAATAACGAGATCCGGCGGGTCACTATAGATTACGTCCAACGCCTGAAGCGATGACGCCGCCCTGTGAACCACATAGTCGTCCTTGGCCTGGGCCAAGATATGCTGTAACTCGTCGGCGTCGTCAGGCCGGGTGACGATCGCCAGTATCTTTCTCGGCTGCTCCATTATCACCGTGTCGTACCCGGGGAAAGAAAGTCCTCCGCATCCATGAGTTGTTCGGTCATCTCCTGAACAATCTCCTCGAGCGCGGAATCGGAAATACCCAACCTGTCCCACGCCTTGTGGTTAATAGCCGGAACAAGATCGTCTCCCCCCGATCCGAATCCATTCGCCTTAACAAGGCTGTTTGCCACATGTACGATGGCGGTAGGCACCTCAGCCACCGTTGAGAGCGTCGGATTGTGGTGGTATCGAATCGGCTCCGTCAGCTTATAGGGCAGATGCCACTCTTCACATATCCAGGTTCCCACGGTCGTATGGGTCACCCCCAGAACTTTGTCTTCAGCTTCCCGAATGGAAATATCTTCTTCTTTCACCAGCGCATTCATTTGCTCGACTTCCGTCGGCAACTCGGTTTTCATGATCACCTTGCCGATGTCATGTAACAGCGCGGCTATGGATATCTCCTCCGGGTGGGGGTACTCGGTCTTCCTGGCAACGACACCCGCCGTCACCGCACATCCGAGCGAATGAGCCCATAACGCCTGCATTCCCTTACCCATCATCATATCAAACACCGAGGCCGTCAAGACCAGACCCTGAACCACATCGAAACCCAGAATGATCAGGGCATGGGTTACACTTGAGATACGTCCGGGGAACCCGTGTAATGCAGAATTGACAACCCTCAGGATTTTCGCGGAAAGCGCCTGGTCGGACGATATGACCGCTGCGATATCTTCGGCACCCGTATCCGGATCCTCCACCAGGGCACTCACTTTCTCAAAAATCCCGGGAAGTGTCGGAACACTTTTCAGGCCTTTTACCCGTGCCTTTAAGGCATCTTTGTCTATTGTCATTCGCCCTCGGCCCCTTCCCTCAACACTGTTAAAAAGACCCCTTCAATCTTGCGCATAAGTGGGTCGTCCCGGACTTTTCTAAAACGGGTCCTTAGCGCTTCTTCCTGTTGTTCAAGGCTCTGGCCGTCCCCGGTCTGAATCGGATGCCCTTCCACGGTAATCTTTTGAACTTCCATGTTGGAAAGCCGTGCAATGGCCTTCTCTGTCAATTCAGTTCCAGCACCGTATAATGTCATCCCACGGTCGTTCTCGACCGCTTTGGCCAACACCATACCGGGCTTCGCCCGATCAAGAGCTATCTTTTGCATGGATTCCCCCGCCCTATCCAAAAAGCAGTCTACTCACACACCTACAACCAGACACGTATGAGCGGATATTGAGTATCACATTCTTCCAACCAGTGTCAAAATCTCCTCAGTGCACATCACTTTTTGGAACCGCAGACAGCCGCCGACTAACGCAGACCAGTGGTTGGGCGACATGCCCAACCACAA
>CAZHHS010000226.1:0-3486 GCA_964532395.1 uncultured Desulfobacterales bacterium
CCCGGGATTTGGCCTTTTCTGAACCGTGGATTGTATCTCAATCCATCTGAATTCTACGCTTTTAAGCGCACTTTACTTATATTTTTAGCATCTTAACAGCACACGGACAATAGGGAGTGCCCCCCATTGCTGGTCCGGAAGTTCCTACTTTCTCGTACGGATAATCGGCAAACAGACCATCGGCGAGATTGCTAGCACTATGTGGCGCGGGTGTCAAGCACATATTGCGTAATTGAGCCCCAAAAAGCCCAATATATGGACTTTTTTGGGGCTCAGTGATTCGATTCGATTCATAATTATAGAGCCAGATCGTGAGCGATCCCGTGGCATTCACCACAGTTGGTCGCATTCATCGACGGTGGATGGGGTTGGCCGTGACAGTCGGCACAGGATAGCGCTTCCCCATGACTCGGGTGACACTCTGCACAAGGCACTGACGTATGCGCCGTAACGTTATCTTGGAGCATCTGGTACACACCGCCATGGCAACCGGCACATATCAGGGAGTCCGTATCGGCCTCATAGGCGATCTGCGTGGGTTTGTGCACCGGATGGCAGGACATGCAATCGGCCGAACTCATTTCGACGGCGGGACTGTGCGACTCGTGGCACATATCGCACCCTGGAATGTATCCGTGTTTCTCGGCGTGACAATCGGCACAGGGGACTTCGGTGTGCATGCTGGGATATTTTGTGACCTCCATACCTTGCTCCGTGTGGCATGCTGCACAGGTTGTGTAGAGTTCGCCCATGGGGATCATGAGCGGCTTGTGGGGATCGGCATGGCAATTCAAACAAGGAGTCAGACTCTCTTCGTCACCGTGAAAGGGCCCGCCGGTGGCACTTTGATGACACCAGATGCACTCCGGCATGATTTCGTCATAATTTTGCTTTCGGGGACTATAGACATGATACTCCCGGTGGCAACGGACACAGTCGATCCGGTGTAACCCCCCACTCTTTTTAAGTGCCTGAAAAATCGAGTAGTGACATTGGCCACACTCGATTGTCGTAAGCGGTTCGATTTCTTTGTCATACGGCGACACCGCTTCCTGCGCCTCGGCCCATCTCACCCCGATGACATCGTTTACGTTTCGATCCGAACCGCCGGTAAATAGCTTTTCAGAATGGAAATCCCCTACCAAAGAAACCACCAAGCAGACACCAAAAATTGCGGCCATGTATTTAAATGCTTTCATATCACCAATACCTACTCCTTAGATTTCAGTTCCAACTCTTCTCCACTTCTTCCAGCTTTCGACACACCTACCCACCGGGATACCAGACCCCTTTTTAGCCTTTCAACGCATGCGCAATCCCATGACAATGCCCACATGTGGGGAACTTATCCAGAATCGCTTGTGGGTGTGCCTGGGGATGACAGGCATAGCAAGGCGGTATGGTCCTGTGCTTGTTCTTGTGACAATATACGCAGGACAGATCGTGGTGCTTTGTCGTATTGGCTTGAAGATCTTCCTGCGCTTGCGGATGACAGGCCGCACAATAGTGGGACGGTATATCCTGTGGATACGTGATCACCCGCGGCATGTGGACGGGATGACAGGTGACACAAGCGGCATAATCCATGTCTTCCGTATGCTTAACATGACAATCCATGCAACTGGGAATTTCGCGGTGGCTCAGATGGCACTCGTTACACGGCAATTCCGTATGCATACTGGGATGTTCGTTAAGCTCATCGCCTTGCTGGGGATGGCAAGTCAGGCAAGGCTCTGTAAGCGCTCCTTCCAGCCGCAAATCAAGCGGCGCATGCGTATCGACATGACAAGAAGAACAGTCATCGAGTTCGTAATGGGCGGACCCGCTGTGGCACATACTGCACGCCGGCACGGCATCGGCCCCTTGCGGCGGATGCTCCTGGTGGCAATCCATACACCCCACCTCGGTTTTATGCAGGCCGCCTTTTTGCTGAATAGTCTCAGGCTGTTGTGGGTGACAAAAGACACAGTGCCTATTGCTTAAACTCTCAGGCGCGCTTTTCTGCGTCGCTTGTTGCTCCCGGGCGGTCTGAGCCTCCGCTGCCGGGGAAGGCTTAACCGTCGACGTCTGCTGACAGGCAAAAACAAACGCCAGCATCACCACCAACAGAACGCCTACTGAACCGCCCACAAGTTTGGTCGGGGTAAGCCCCTCCAAGAAAGTCATTACCTTTTTCCTTTTCAGTGCGCCCATTTGCATCTCTCCTTCAGGTCAATCGCTTGTCCCCGGAGCCTAAACCACCAACACCGGTCAAGGGAAGGGATAAAGAATTTGAGTCTTTCAACCTGCCCGTTTTTCAATATAAATCCGTTCGTTCGCTATCACTAGAACACCGTTGTGTCAAGGACTTTTTCAGCCTTGAACACGTGTCACCTTCCTCGCCCTTTCTCAATTTATAGCAAATCTTTCCGAAACCCCGTAAAGATGAACCTGGGTATTCCTCAGTCTCACCGTAACACGTGCCGCCGAAAGACGTCCACAAAGGGTATACACCTTTTCAGCAAGAACCAAGCCATACACCAAACAACTATAAAAACAATAGGTTATAAAAATTGCGGCCTTGAGTGAAAACGCCAAGTGTGCAACCCGAGTAACTCAGATGCAAAGTTTTACATACCCGACAGGTCGGTAGAAGGACAGCTCAACGCCTAATAGACAATAAACTGACTTGTATTGGTTGAATTCACTGCGATAAGTCTAGTTGGGGGAGGTGGTTGGGGGTCCTATCAAACGGCTAATCTTTCCATGTGTGACAAACGGCACATCCATTGGTATCGGATGCGGGCCACCCACGATAATCCCACCGCATGATTTTGTAATACGGACTGGCGTGGGCTCGGTGGCAGGAAAGGCACATAACGATATCGGTGCCGGGAGTCACCACCTGGCTCGGCTCTCCCGGGTTGGGCCGTGCCACAGGCGCCGTGAGGCTATACCCACCGCCTTGGTTGTAATTTTGGTATTCTCCAGAGGAGGGAAGGACTACGTCCGTTGGATGCCTGAACCAAGGGGAGCCGGTACCGACTTCCCCCGGCGCGGTTTCTGCGTGATAATCGCCATGACACTCCGCACAAAAGTAACTAATCGTATTCTGGGTATCACTCGTTGACCCCTTGTATTCGTTGTGGCTGTCGGCTGAAGGGTTCTGCTCCCAGTCGGCAGCTTCAGTCCCCAATATCCCATCGAGAAAACGATAACTCAAGCCCACGGACGTCCCGGTCACCTCTGCCGTATCATCCGCATGATGAGCGCCCTTAACGGCGTCCAATTCATCGACCACGGTCCTCTGTCCGTGACAGCCGTACGTTCCTGCACAGGAAAGAGCGGTAGCGCCCACTTGCGTAATGCCCGTATTGTTCCGATCACCGGGAGGAGGAAACATCGATGCGGAACCTTCCGGATCAATTCCGTAAACATTGTGCCCATTGGCATCGTTATCGGTGAGCGACCAAAAATTGCCTCCCGCCAAGGACTGATCCGTCCCCC
>CAZHHS010000227.1:0-3483 GCA_964532395.1 uncultured Desulfobacterales bacterium
GGAATCGCTTTCATACACAACCTGTCCATGACCGGGGTAGGGTTTACCACACCGGACATGCCCGGGGTTGTGAAAGGGACTGAATTGTGCCTTCAGTTCGCCCTGGATGACGGCGTTGACGAAGAGATTGAAGCCGCCGTCGTGGTCCGGCAAGCCCGCAATCAATATTTGGGCTGCCAATTTATGCGATTGGCCGCCCGGGACGAAGACCGGTTGGCTGATTTCCTTTCCCTCATGGCGTAGTGCCTCACCGCCCAAATCCACCGCCAAAAAAACTGAAAGATGTTGTAAAAAAAAGATATGCGGGAATTTAGGACCGATTCCGTGCTTGTCAAATATATTCGGCTTTGTTATAAGAACGCCATGAAGCATCTTTGTCAAGCGCTTGTTTTCTCTTTGATTTCTTTATGGTCGGTCGTTTTAGGCCGGGCCTATATCCTCCCGGCGGAACAAGTGTTGACATACATGACAGAGCAGATGGGTCCCGCCTCAACCCTTATCGTTTCCCAAAAGACGTTGGTTTATGATCCGTTGATCCAGGAAGGGATGCAAGAGCTGGCGGAAACGCTCTATTATGTGTCTCCGGACAGATTTCGGTCTGAAATCCGTGGTCCGGAAGTAGAGAAGGTTACCGTCGTCGATAACGGGGATGCCTTGGTGGTCGTGGATGGTCGGATTTTGCGGGAAAGGCAAACCCTGTTTGATCATTTCAAGGACCTGATCCTCTACCGGAATGCCGGAGTCCTGGCTGACCGGCTGGTTCGCCTGGGGGTCGACGTGGACCTGGTGAGCCTGGGTAGATTCGGGGACCAGATTGTCTATGTGATCGGCGCCAAGTACCCGGACGAGTCGGTTCCTCAGGTTTGGGTGGCCAAGGACCTTTTCCGACCGCTTCGGTTTATCCTCAAGGCCGATCGTGAAGGAATAGGCAGGGAAATCGAATATACTGATTATGTTGAGGGGGAACGTGGCGGGGTCTATCCGGGCCGAACCTTGTTTTACGAGGGGGGCAAACTGGTGCGAATGCACGTAGTGGAAGCGGTGGAGTCACCGGCCCGAATATCGCCCGAGCTGTTTGACCTGAGTCGTATTCGTGACAGGTATGCACCTGCGGATGCTACCGAAACCGGACCGGCGTCGGAAGCGGAACTCGATGAGGTGAGGAAAAGCTTGGAAGAGTTCCGGCGGATCTTTGAATAAGGGATCACGAAAAGGCCCCAATGAGTCTGGCAATGACGATTCTCAGGATTTCCGAGGTACCTTCCCCGATTTCAAGCAGTTTCTGGTCTCTGTAAAAACGCTCGACATCATAATCTTTCATGAGCCCGTACCCCCCGTGGAGCTGAACGGCATGGTTGGCTACCCGGCCCATGACTTCCGAACAATGGAGTTTTGCCATGGCGGCCTCTTTTGAAAAGGGCTTGTCCTGGGATTTCAAACAGCACGCCTGGTAAAGGAGGAGCCGGGCAGACTCAATTTCCGTGGCCATGTCCGCCAGCTTGAAGGCGTTGGCCTGAAAGGAAGCGATGGGCCTGCCGAACTGACGGCGTTCCTTGGCATATTTCAAGGCCATTTCAAAGCATCCCTGGGCACCGCCCAGGCCCATGGCGCCGATGCTGAGGCGTCCGCCGTCCAAGGTGGCCAGCATTTGGTGAAAGCCCTTTCCCCGTTCCCCGAGCAAGTTCTCGTCGGGCACCCAGCAGTCTTGGAAATAGAGGGTGCTCGTATTCGATGCCCGCCACATCATTTTGCCGTGCATCGGGTGGGCGGAATATCCAGGCGTGCCGGTTTCCACGATGAAGCAGCTGAGTTCATTCCGGCCGTCTTCTTTCTGTCCGGTGGAAGCCAAGACAGTGGCCCCGCCGGAAATATCCGTTGAGGCGTTGGTGATGAATATCTTGCTGCCGTTGATTATCCAACCCCCGTTGTTCCGAACGGCATGGGTACGGCAGGCACCCGCGTCCGAGCCGGCATCGGGTTCGGTGAGTCCGAAGGCCCACAACATTTCACCTGTACACAGTTTTGGCAGGTACTTCTTTTTTTGTTCTTCGTTGCCAAAGTAGTAGAGGGGACCAATGCCAAGGGAGTTTGCAGCGGCTACGGTAGCCGCCTGGGAAGCATCAATGCGGGCCAACTCCTCGACGGCAATGATGTAGGAGAGATAATCGAGTTCTTGTCCCCCGTAGTCTTCAGACACGAATACACCGAACAGACCCAATTCCCCCATGGCCCGGGTGAGTTCATACGAGAAGGTTTCCGTCGCGTCCAGGTCCCCGGCCAGGGGCCGGATTTCGTTTTCGGCAAAATCACGAACGGATTCCCGGAGGATATTCTGTTCCATAGAAAGGGAAAAATCCATGACCACCTCTTGGGGGCGTTTCCCGCCCTTCGGTAATGCCGTGAGGCAGGCTTTCCGGAGGTCGGCAACGACGGTCGTGATGATCCAGCTATTGTGGATGCACTGGGCTTAACAAAAAGGGGGCCCGGCGTCAACGGTATAGATCGCCTCTGCGGGGCCCGATTACCCCGAAAGGTCCGGCCGGCTGAAAAGTGCATAAAAAAGCTATTTTTAGTTATTGTGCGAAATATGCCATCTGCGCAAGAAAAAATGAGTTAAAACAGAATAATTCAATTTCATTTCGTAAAAAAAGGGTTGCCATTGATTGTGGATGGTATTAAATGTATTAGTTTTTAATTATTCGCAGTTACCAGTACGGTTTTTGAGGGACATGCGGAGGCGCCAGCGTAGCTCAGCAGGTAGAGCTGCTGATTTGTAATCAGTCGGTCGGGGGTTCGAGTCCCTCCGCTGGCTCCAATGCGCTGGATACGCTTTCTACGGAGGGGTTCCCGAGCGGCCAAAGGGAACAGACTGTAAATCTGTCGGCGATGCCTTCGGAGGTTCGAATCCTCCCCCCTCCACCATTCCGCACAGGTAAGTTGCGTGTAGGAGATTGCCGGATATTTATAGTGCTATCGCGCGGACTACATGCAGTTTCTACTTTATTCTTACTGTATTCCCGGTTGTGGGGTTGTTTTTTTCAGCCCATAAGGGGTATCTAGGGTAAAGCGGGTGTCTGTCCTGAGCCTCATGTTCTGCTGAAGGTAAACGCCTTTCCAGTCCGAATCCGATTTAGCACATAACTCATTTAGCCCGTAACCCAGTTAGCATATAATCGGGTTACTGTCGAGACCATACATGCGGGAATAGCTCAGATGGCTAGAGCATCAGCCTTCCAAGCTGAGGGTCGCGGGTTCGAGCCCCGTTTCCCGCTCCAGAACGTAATGCCGTTTTTTCGGCGTGCCCACGTAGCTCAGTCGGTAGAGCGCTTCCTTGGTAAGGAAGAGGTTCACCGGTTCGATCCCGGTCGTGGGCTCCATACATGTGAGTCGATTGGTTCCAACATGGAAAGGCGAACAAATTAGTGTGTCAGGGAGGGACGAGAGATGGCCAAGGAGAAGTTTGATCGCAGGAAGCCGCACGTA
>CAZHHS010000228.1:0-3468 GCA_964532395.1 uncultured Desulfobacterales bacterium
GCCTGGTGCACCCGGACGTCCCCTCATTCCTGAAAGGGGACCCCGGACGCCTCCGGCAGATTATTCTCAACCTGGCCGGAAACGCCGTTAAATTCACCGAACAGGGAGAGGTGGGCATTCATGTCACCTTGGAAAAGGAAACCGGCACCTACGTAACCCTGCGCTTTGAAATAACGGATACCGGCATCGGCATCCCCAAGAACCGGGTGGGGCGATTGTTCAAATCCTTTTCCCAAGCCGACGCCTCAACCACGCGCAAATACGGGGGGTCCGGTCTCGGGCTGGCCATTTCCAAGCAACTGACCGAAATGATGGGGGGTAGAATCGGCGTGGAGAGTGAAGAGGGGGAAGGCTCCACGTTCTGGTTTACCGCGGTCTTCGAAAAACAACGCCAACCCAGACTAAACCTGCCGGCGCTGCCTACGGATATTCAAGGGCGAAAAATCCTGGTCGTGGATGACAATGCGACGGCCCGCAAGGTGGTCTGCACCTTGATCACATCCTGGGGATGTCTGTGCACCGCCGTGTCGACGGCCCACGAAGCCCTTCAACTGCTCGAAGACCGGCAAAAGGAAGGAGACCCATTTGACCTGGTAATCGTCGACAAGATAATGCCGGAAATGGACGGCGAAACCTTGGGACGTACAATAAAAAAACATCCCAAACTCAAGAAGACCCAGTTGATCATGCTTACCGGATGGGGACACCGCGGTGACGCAGCCAGGGCCGGCGACATCGGCTTTGCCGCCTATTTGACCAAACCCATAAAGGGCCCCCAGCTCCTGGACTGTCTACTCACCGTATTCAATAAGACGGCATCCCCGGGAACACGAGAAGCCCAGCCGCTGATCACCCGGCACACCATGGCCGAGGCTGCGCGACAGGTTCGGATTCTGGTGGCGGAGGACAATGCGGTCAACCAGAAACTCGCGGTCAATTTCCTTCAGAAGGCCGGGTACAGCGCCGAGGTGGTCGCCAACGGCCAGGAAGCGGTCCGGGCGCTTCAGATGGCCCCTTATGACCTCGTGTTGATGGACATACAGATGCCCGAAATGGATGGTTACGAGGCAACGCGGGCGATTCGGAACCCGGAAACAGGCACTTTGACGTCGGATATACCCATCATCGCCCTCACCGCCAATGCGCTGGAAGGTGACCGTCAGCGGTGCCTGGATGCGGGCATGAATCATTACATCTCAAAGCCGATCAAACGGGACGAGCTCCTGGAAGCCATCCGAACCGTCTTACCGCATTAAGGGCTTAACTCATACGGTAGGTGCCCCGACTGATGCGTGTGATGGTGCCCTGTTTTTGCAAGCGAAAGACGATATTTCTCACCTTCTTATCCTCATAACCCGATATGGTCTTGAGGCCCGACACATCAATCCCCGCCGGGGCATCTCTGAGTATGGCCAGTATCTGATCGGTGGCCGTGACTTTACCCCGGACCTTTCCACCCCCGGACTTCCGGCCGGGCGGGACCTTCACCTCGGCCACACGTCCGTTTCTTTCCATGTTTCGAATGACGCCTTCCAAACGGTCTATACGGGTCAGGATTTTATCGATGTCTTTCTTCGTGGGAATGTTATAGTATTGAAGAAAAAACCGCATCATGGTGTCCATGCTGTAGGTCTTTCGTTTCTTTTTCATCACCTCAAGCCCCTTGTTGCATTTCTTCCGCCGGTCTTTTCTTCCTGGCCTTTTTCTTCTTGGTCTCGGTAAAGATCATTTTGCTCATTTCAATTTCCGATTCGTCCACTTCCAGGGCTTCCATTTCCCGAACCATCTCGGCAAACCGCCGTCCCTCGGAAGCTGAAACCCACCTGAGCATCAGTCGCTTGGGATTCAACCCCTTTCGCTCCAACTTTTCTTGGAGCTTCTTCACCCGTTTTTCCGTAAACAAATTGCTCTCCAGGTAATGACAATCCCCGGGATGGCACCCGGAAACAATGACCTTCGGAGCCCCCAAGGCAAAGGCATAGGTGATAAGATCCGTGCCTACCCGACATGAACACATGGTCTTGATGATACGCGTATTGGCACCATACTGCAGTCTGCTGGTACCGGCAAAATCGGCGCCCGCATAGGAACACCAGTGACAGGCAAAAACGATGATCTTATCCTCCGGCTCTCTCAGGGCCTCCCGAATCTGCGCCTTCATCTGCTCCTGAGAGAAGTTGGCTATGGAAATGGCTTCAAATTCACAGGCACTTGCACAGTTGCCGCAGCCGCGGCACAAGGCCTGAGTGACCATGGCGACTTTGTCCTCCACGCGGATGGCGCCGAACAAACACTGTTTGGCACACTTTCCACAGCCCGTGCACTTGTCCAGATCCACGCGGGCGATAATCGGAGACAATTCGGCATGGTCCTTCTGGAAGTGCTTTGCCACTTGCATGGCGGCATCGCCGGCCTGCTCGATACATTGCTTGATGTCCGCCGGCGCCCCTACCGCCCCGGAAAAATAGACCCCCGTGGTAGGCGTAGACGTGGGAAGCAACTGGTTATCCTCTTTCATGAACCCGCGGCGACCCAACGGAACCCCCAAGACACTGGACATCTCTTTTGCCGCCGGAACGAGACCCACCGCGAGGGTAACCAGATCAAAGGGCTTTTCGATGAGCTTGTCTTGACCCAGAACGGGGTCATAAAAACTCAGCACTTGTCCGTCACCCACTTCCGGAAAGGCATTCACGAAGATAACCCCTTGTTTTCTTGCTTCCAAAAACATCCGCTCCTGCCGATTGCCGCTCGTACGGATACCGTTATGAAAAACATATATCTCCAAATCAGGATAGTGCTCTTTCAAGAGCAACGTACTCTTGACCGTATTGGCACAACAAAGCTTGGAGCAATAGGCAAGCTCTCCGTCTTTGAGCGACCGGGATCCCACGCACTGGATAAAGGCCAAACTCTTTGGCGGTTGGCCGGTGGAAGGCCTGACCACCTCACCATGGGTGGGACCTTCCGGAGACATCATTCGTTCCAGTTCCATGGAGGTTACGACGTCCGGGAATCGTTCCTCTCCGTATCCGTAAAGCCCCGTAGGATCGTACGGTTCGATTCCCGTGGCGGCTATGATCGTACCCACATGCACCGTCTCTTCCTCAACGGTCTGGGAAAAATCAATGGCGTGCTTTTTACAGTCCTCCACGCACTTTTGACATCCCTGCTCGGAAAAATGGATGCAAACCTGGTCGTCAATGACATATTGGCGGGGAACGGACTGAAGAAACGGGGTATATATGGCCTTTCTCAACGCCCGGCCGGCGTTGAACGCATCTTCGGTAAATACGTTGCACCGCTGGACACACTCTCCACAAAAGGTACACTCCTCGGTGATGTACCGCGGGTATTTCCTCAGCTTAACCTCGAAGTTGCCGATATAGCCCCCGGTCTCCACGACCTCACACATGGTGAGTAACTCGATGTTGGGATGTCGACCGACATCCACCATCATCGGCCCGA
>CAZHHS010000229.1:0-3461 GCA_964532395.1 uncultured Desulfobacterales bacterium
CCGGTTCGTTGTTAACAGGAAGCCGCGGGGCGGCTTAACTCGGCTTTTTACGATTTGTCAACAATACGTTGAGGACGAATGAGGGGGTTAGTTAGGCGGGAAGCCTGCTCTTCAGCCCCTGTAGAACGGTGACACGTTCAGGTAAGTTCGATTTCCGGCCTTTTCCGGGCAAATCCCTCGGCCGCTTCTTAGCCGGAAGGTACTGCTTTCGTACACGGCTCAAATGGTCTTACGCTTGGAGACTTTTCAATGGCTCTCAGGTGCCGCGTTGCGCGTGGCCTTTAAGGCAACGTTGACGGCGATGATGACCAGAATGATTTCCCAAATCCAGACCACCACCCAGTTGTGAAACCAATCGTAAACCAGTCCACCGAACCAAATGCCCGGTACGCCAAAAACGATGAGTATTCCTAAAAACCTGGCGATATCCATTATGCGTCTTTCCCCAATCTGTCGTCTGTTAAGTTATGGCCCGTTAATTCACTGAACCGTTGACCCGCTCTATCCGATCAATGCTCCTCGTGGCCGTCTTGGTTTCCCTTGCACAGCCAGTCAAAAACTGCGCGAATAAGGCAATAATTTAGGACGATAAAAAGAATCCCCAATGCGGCGTAAAACCCGCCCATGAACACAAAGTGGCTTGGATCATTCACCCACTCAAAGACAATTGGCAACATGACAGCAGTCCTTTCCTAATACGGATTAAGCTCCCGTTCCTGCGGGAATATGGGCAAATAGCGGTAGGAAAGCATGATCACCACAATTCCGATCCATACCGGCAAAAGCGTTGTTGCCCATTCAACCCAGTTGGGCATATAGTTCACGAATTTATCAAACGACATGACGGGAATCGCCAGGGTCTGTACGGTCAGGACCCAGCGGTTCAGGACGATTCCCGCACAGTTTAGCACACAGGCAATCACCAGCACCGATTCCATCTGGCGGGTTCGCGGAATCAGCAGGAGTACTGCCGGTATTCCGCCGAGGATAAGAACCTCCGTAATCAGAATCCACCATCCATACGGACCATTGGCGTAGAAGCTCTTTACCGGTGCCCCTAGCTCATTTGCAAGCCCGAACCACGCCAAGGTGTCGATAATCTTTAGGACCACATACAAGGCGGTCAACCCCCCGGCTATCTTGGCCAGGATGTTAATCACGTTTTTCTTGACCAGGCGTTTTCCGCCCAAGGCTTCCGTGATCTTGGTAATCAAAATTGTAAAACAAGGGCCACACGCGATGGCTGAGAGGATGAAAAGGAAAAACGTCCACGGCCACACAAGAAACCCTTCACGATATGCGAACGGCCTGCCGTAGAGGACACCGGGGACCCCACCCAGAGAGCCTTGATGGAAAGAGGAAAGAAAAACGCCCACAGCGGCAATGGTCGGCATCGCCTCATGGAGATGATGGGCCAGAGAATGGGGTACGGAAAATTGGTATATTTTGCGGTTCTCCAGAAGGAGCGGTAAGTATTCGATACACAGCACCATGAAATAACAGGAAATACAAAAGGCCACCTCGGTGAGCATGGAGTGAACATTGGCATGCCAGAATATAAACCACCCTCTCAACGGTTGCCCGATATCGATGGCCAGAATTCCCAGAGCGGCAGCATAGCAGATCACGCCGATGACCACGGCGTAATTAACGATATTCTTCAGTTCCTTGATATTCAGGATGTACCGGAGAAAACCGGTGAAAAACGCCCCACCGCCAAGGGCGATCACCCCGAGATCCGCCGCAATCCACAACCCAAAGGGGAAATTGTTGTTCAGATAGGTCTGATTCAGCGCGAGCCCCCAGCAAAGGATCGCCCCTACCACACCGATCAGAATCGGAATTTGGAGGATGAGAATCCATATAATAAACTTCCGAAACGAGCACCGCTTTACACCCTCTGGAATCAACGCAGAATCGAACATGATAGATACTCCTTATTAAGGTAAATCCAGTGTATAGGCCTTTACGGATGGGTTACACCCTTGCCCTGACTCCCCATGTATACATCAGCGGCCTTTTGCACCCATGCCTTTGACGACGTATAGTAGACCTTCGGATTGGTACCGAGATGTTCCAAGAGACGAAACGCATTGGGCGACTTCTTCAGGCTATATACCTCGTGTTCCGGATTTTGCAAGTCCCCAAACGTGATGGCACCTGCCGGGCAGGCCTGCGTGCACGCGGTCTGATATTCCTCTTCGCGAAGTTCCGTCCGCTCTTCCACGTACGCTTTGTCCTTCGCCCGCTGGAATCGATGATAACAAAAACTGCATTTTTCCACCACACCCCGCATCCGAGGGGATACGTCCGGGCTGAGATATTTCTCCATCCCCTCCGGCCACTTCGGATCCCACCAATTGAATACTCGGACATGATACGGACAGGCCGCCATGCAATACCGGCATCCGAAGCAGCGGGTATAAATCTGGCTGACGATGCCTGTTTCCGGGTCATAGTCGACAACCGTCGCCGGACATACGGACAGGCAAGGGGTATTATGATGATGGCCGCTACCTTCGCAGTGCATACAGGGCCGGGGAATATAACACACCTCATTGTCAGGAAAGGGCAAGCCGTTGGTGATTTTGTACACACGCATCCAATAGTTATGCACCAGCTTGTCGTTGATATCATCCTTTCTGAAGGGGATGTTATTTTCGGCCATACAGGCCACCATACAGGCACCGCACCCCGTGCATTTGTCCAGATCGATCACCATTCCGAACTTGTATGTCGTGCTCTGTTCCGATTCTCCGTGATGTTGAGTCACTCTGTGTCCGAGATCTTCCTCTTTCATGGTTATCCCTTCCAAAACAAAATCGTTTTCGAGAATCCCGCCCCCCGGTTAAACACTCACCATGCGCGCCCGAATCCCCCAGGTAGCCGGTAGCCCCGAGATCGGGTCGTCGACGACACCAAGGAACATGTTGGCATTCACACCCTTGCCGGCCAAATAGTCATCATAACCGGTATGTCCGAGTCCCTTCGGTATGCCTATAACACCGGGCATGATCCCCTCCGAGGCATGAACGAGGACTGTCGCCTTACCTTTCGGGGTCTCCAGAAGGGCGTGTTTTCCATCAGCCAATCCATAATCAAAACAGGTCTTGGGATTAACTTCTACAAAAAGGTCCCCACCCTTCAATTCGGTTTCTTCAAGGCTCTTGGTGCAAAACGGGGGATTCCCGACCGTTCTGTCCGCCAACCGAATCAATTCCACAGGGATCATCGTTAGGGGATAAACGTAAGAACTTCCCTGTAACTCAATGGGTTCTTGAAATTTGCTGTAAAATGCAAATCTCCGGGGACTCTCAGGCCGTTGTTCCATATATCCGCTCTTTTTCAGGCCACTCCAATTCCCACCCAGGCTCTGTTTAAGCAATGAGGGATAGTCTTTCCAGGGAAACGCGTCGGAAACCGATCCCCCGAGCTTCTTGGCAATGCTCATTACCGTATCC
>CAZHHS010000230.1:0-3450 GCA_964532395.1 uncultured Desulfobacterales bacterium
TCGCACGTGGGTTCTTTCCGGTGAGGCACTTTGGCTTATAAAACAGCGGACTTCCAAAATCAAGGAAACTGTGACATTCGGCTAACTTTGTAACATAATCGTCACAAAACCAAGTATTAATTAATCAAACATCGGCTGAGTAGTCTGAAGGCGTCCTGAGTTCTTGTGAAACACATCCGATTTTAACGCCGAAACCAGGAGAAGGTCGGGATGGCCGGTTAGGCCTGACTGACCGACAAAGCCGCATCCACGGAACCCGCCTGCTCGGGGGAGGCAGAGGAAAGGGTGTCTTTGATTGCTTCTCGCAGGGAAGCCACCTGGGCGGGATCTATGATTTTTTGGCCGTCGAAATCCCGGACGTAAAAGACGTCGACCACCTGGTCGGCCTTGGTGGAAATCTTGGCCACCCAGGTGTCCAACTTACAGGCCACAAGGGTACTGGTAATATGATACAGCAGACCGGGGTAATCGTGGGTATGAATTTCGACGATGGTGAAAAAGTCCGAACTCGTGTTGTCCACGATAATCTCATCGGGCAACGCGGTGGGCAGCTCCCTCGGGGACGGATCAAACCGCTCTTTTTCCTGTAAGGCGACGGCCAGGTCGAGTTCACCCTGCAAGGCCATTTGAAGATGCTTTCTGAAACGATCCCATATCCGATCCTCAAACAGGGGGTCCTTGGGCGGAGTAACCCGGAATACGTCCAGCCCCACATGGTTACGCCACGTATGGATCCGGGCGGTTAGAATGCCCAGGCTGTTCAAGGCGAAAACACCGGCCAGCGTGGAAAAAAGACCGGGGAAATCTTCAGCACAGATGGTAACGATTCGATAATCTTCACTTTTCGGTTTTTCTATGTCCATGGCAAACCGGTCGCTGCCCCGTTTCTGATAAAGGGCCACGTGACGGCGAATCTCCACCGCCGGGGTGTTGAGCAGATATCGGGGAGACATCTGTTCGAATAACTCGTTTAGTTCCGCCTCGGACATGGTTCCGCCACAGGCAAGCACATCCCGCCGACGACGCTCAAGGAGTTTGGTGGCCACCTCCGTTACCAGCTCGCCGTTGGTCAAGATACGGTCCACTTTGTCGAACAGCTCGTATAACAAGACCGCCTTCCAGTCGTTCCAGGCCTTCGGACCGGTGGCCCTGGAATCCGCAACGGTCAGCAGGTAAAGCATCCGGAGCCGATCTCTATCCCCCACTTGCCGCGCGCATTCAATGATGACCTTCTCGTCGTTTAGATCCCGCCGAGTGGCCGTATGAATCAGGTAAAGATGCTTTTCTACGAGAAAGGCGACCGTGTCGATCTCGTCGGCCGGACGGTTCATCCGTTTTAAGACGCGCCGCACGATCTTCGCCCCCTCCTCGGGATGTCCCGCCTGCCCCTTCTCACCCTTTCCCACATCATGAAACAGTCCCGCCCAGAGAGGAATCAGCGGATTTTCCAGTTCCTGAAACAGCTTTCCGTAATGACCGGCTCGGTCGTCCAATGTCCCGTCCCGCAGACCTTTCAGGATCTGTACGGTGCGCAGGGAATGCTTGTCCACAGGGTGGACATGATATTCGTCGTATTGGACGCGGTTTACAATGGGTGCCAATTCGGGGATCAAGGCCGTCAACATACCCGTATTCAACATTTCGCTCAGCACGTTGAAGGAACCGGGAGGGGCCGCCAATATCCGTTGAAAAGATTTCACCACGGTGGCGGATCGCCGGAAACCCGCATCCACCAACCCGAGGAATTCTTCGACCAATCGATCGGCGCTGCCGGCCAGGGGATGTCCCAGGAGGGCACTTTTTTCGAATATTTTAATCAGGATGTGAGGATTTTTGACAATGGCCTCCGACGACGCGAACTCCAAGGTGTCGTTCACCAGGCAGATCGCATAGCCCAGTTCCCGTTTGGGGCTTTTTTTTCGGCCGACCTTCTTCTTGGTCTTTTCCTCTTTTCTGACCAACATCAAATGTTGTCGTTTGATAAACTCCATTTCTTCATGGAGCCGGCCGAGAAACCGTTCCACCCCCTGTTGCCCGTTGCGATCTTCGTACCCCAGGTCCTTGGCCAGCCGTAGCTGATGTTCAAAGTAGAGCTCGTCGGATTTGCGACCGTTGAGATGGTGCAGTCGGTTTCTTACCCCACCGACATAGGCCAGGGCTTCAACTAGCCTTTCAAAATCGTCATGAGACAGATACCCCAGATATTCCAAGTCCTTAGGGCCACCAATATCATGCAGTGCCCGGACCATCCAGAGCATCATGTGGTAATCCCGTAACCCGCCCAAACCTTCCTTCAGGTTCGGCTCCAAGAGATAGGTGGCATCTCCGTAGCGGGTATGCCGCTCGTCGTTTCTTTGTTTAAGCCAATCCGTGTACGCGCTTCGATGACGGGCGAGCACCTTGCCCCGCAGGCGATCCATGAGCTCCAGGTAAAGCGTGGAAATCCCGCAAACGAAACGGGCGTCCAGCAGGGAGGTTAAGACTTCAAAGTCCCGGGACGCCAGAGACTGGCACTCCTTCAGGGAACGCGTCGCGTGTCCCACCTCGAGACCCAGGTCCCAGAGCGGGTAGATCGTCTCCCGAACCAGCGCTTTTGCCCGGCCGGGGGTCTTTTTGGCAAAGAGCAACATCACATCCACGTCGGAATAGAGACTCTGCTCCCGCCGCCCGTATCCGCCCAGCGCGATAATGGCGTACGGGTTTTGGTCCACCCGCATTTTCGGTCCCGCCACACTCTGGGCAAAACTCTGGCGGAAGTATTCATCCAACACGCCCGCATGGCGCTCCATGAAGTCGGGTTCGGTACCGGCCAAGAACCGCTCCAGCAAGGCCTTGCGTGCTGTTTCCAGCTGCGTTATGGGCTTGTCGGGTATGGACATCGGAATAGACACCCGTGATGGCGTCGCAAAAAGTCCAATATCTGCGTTACGCTGCATCCCTCGTCACTGCGACGTACGCTAAGTACGTCTCATTCCTCGGGCTTTGCGGCGCCTTGATCTTGAACTTTTTACTTAGCCATCCAAAATCGAAGTTTTTACGACTTGATCACCCGTCAGATGGCTTCCTCGCCTCTCTCACCGGTCCTGATTCGGATCACTTCTTCAAGCGGGGAGACAAAGATCTTTCCATCCCCGATCGATCCCGTTTTCGCATTCTTTTCAATGGTGTCAACTACTTGCGAGACGAGCTCGGCGTCCACCACCACTTCCAATTTGAGTTTGGGCACAAAATCAACCTGGTATTCCGCTCCCCGATAGATCTCCGTGTGACCCCGCTGGCGACCGAACCCCTTCACCTCGGAAATGGTCATGCCGTGAACCCCGAGTTCCGTAAGGCCCTCCTTGACCTCATCGAGTTTGAAGGGTTTGATGATGGCTTCTACTTTCTTCATGAGTCTCTCCTCCAAGAGTCCATCCGTGATTGGCATCCCGGATGGACGGTATTGGGTAT
>CAZHHS010000231.1:0-3432 GCA_964532395.1 uncultured Desulfobacterales bacterium
CGGTGAAGACACTGATGCCGTTGGGACTATGGCAGCTTTTCCATGTTTCGCTCGACGTTACCGACAGTTGGGTCCAGGAAATCGTTAATAAGAACTGCAAACATATGTAATTATTAGTATTGTATATATCTTTTCATATCTTTTATGTAACTCGGGGACGAAGGGGGTGATGGAATGGTGAGTACGGTTTTGGAAGAAGATCACCGTCCATGGGGATACTATCAGGTATATGCCGACGAACCAAACCACAAGGTCAAGCGAATCGTGGTCTATCCGGGTAAGCGGTTGAGCTTACAGCGTCATCAACGACGGGCGGAGCACTGGTATATCCTGTCCGGCCAGGCGGTGGTGACCCGGGGAGAAGATAAGATCCCCCTGACCGCTGAACAATCCATAGATATTCCCAGGGGGGCGATACATCGTATTGAAAACTTGGGCGGCGAAGAGGTGGCCTTTATCGAGATACAAACGGGAGACTACTTTGGCGAAGACGACATTGAGCGTCTGGCGGATGATTTCGGGAGAAAATAAGAACCTGCCGGGGTTTCCGGTCCATTGGAAAAGGAACACGGATCGTTTGGGAGTGTAAGTCTATGGATATCAATACATCCGATTTGGATCTGGTCGTCGTGATCATGGCCGGCGGGGTGGGGACGCGATTCTGGCCTGTCAGCACAGCCCGTCGGCCGAAACAGTTTCTCCGTCTTTTCGGGGATCGAAGCCTTCTGCAAATGAGTTATGACCGGGTGAGCGGTCTCGTACCCCCGGATCGTATTTTGGTTCTGACCAATGAGACCTTTGTTCCCGAGGTCCGCGAGCAGCTGCCCGGGATCCCTGGTGACAATGTGATTGGAGAGCCGATGCGGCGGGACACTGCTGCGGCTGTAACGCTCGCTGGGATTTTGTGCCGTAACCGTTTTGGAAATCCGGTCATGGCGATTCTCACGGCGGATCACATGATTGAGCCGCTGCCGCTGTTTCATAAAACCCTGCTTTCGGCGGTCAACGGGGCGATAAAGCAAGATGGGCTTTATACCTTTGGCATTTCACCTACCTATCCGGCTACGGGATACGGGTACCTGGAGCGGGGCGAAAGAGTCGTTGAGGATGACGGAATTGAACACTTTCAGCTTTTACGTTTCAAGGAAAAGCCGGACCGGGCCACGGCCCGATCGTATATAGAATCGGGAAGGTTTTATTGGAATTCGGGGATGTTCGTTTGGCAAACCGATGTCATTTTGGCGGCACTCAAAGAACACTTGCCGGATCATGTCGAGCAAATTGCCGCTGCTTGCGCGCATCAGGGTGCCGAGGACTGGCCACAGGCCCTAAGGGCGGCATTTGAACCGTTGCCCCGCATATCCATCGACTTTGGCGTTATGGAAAAGGCTCCGCATGTATACTGTGTTGCCTCAAGGTTTTCATGGGATGATGTGGGGGGCTGGCTATCCTTGCGCAAATACATGTCGGCAGATGAAACGGGTAACTGTTGTTTCGGCCGGACCCAAAGCCTTGATTCGGCCAACAACCTTGTTTTTTCCGAAAACGCCAAAGAGGTCGTGGCCCTGGTAGGCGTTGAGGATCTTGTGGTGGTCCGATCTAAAAACGCCACCCTCGTGGTTCACAAAGATCGAACCGAGGAGGTCAAGAAACTCGTCGAGCAAATGGAAAAAACCGATTCCTGACCGCAGCGAAAACGCGACTTTTGCACCGGTGGTGGGATAAAGCGGTCGGCCGATCCGGCCCGGTTAAGACTGTTTCCCCGCGGCGCCGGCGATCTTTTGCCGGTAGGCCTCGAGGGCTTCTTCCTTGAGGTTGACTTTGTCGGCACCGAACAGTGCGCTTTGTAACCAATCCAATCCGAACTTCAGCCTCGCAATTTCGTCGTTTTGGATTCTTTCCAGCGTATCTGTGTCAATGTCGTATTTTTGGAGAAAGCTGCTTTCGAAGATAAACCGCTTGAGGCGGTCTACATTGGTACTGACCATGAAAAACATGCCCTTGCTTTGCTCGCTGAGTTCCGCTTCGAACCCGAATGATTTCTTCCGGAGCATAAGCTCCATCCACCCTTTATTGATGTCGTCGTAGGGTTCCACCCCTTGATCGCGCCGCCATTCCGCGACGGTCCATTCCTTGTCCGACTCGAAGCCGAAACAATGGGCTTCGCGCACCATGAAATAAAAATCTTCCCCGGTGGGCTCGATTTCCTGTTCTCTGAACGCCGCCGTACCCAGGGGATAGTACCGACAGGAAAGGGGGCGATCCTCATAGATGGCGCACCCCTCGGGGGTAATAAACGGGCAACTTTGGTTTTCGTCATCCAGCATCTTTAGTGTGGCAACGGGCAGCTTCGTTCGGGATAACATCTCGGGCTTGGTATATATGGCCAGAAACTGGTCGCTCGTAAGTCCCAGTCTGTTTTTCATCCGAATAATGTCGTAAGGTGTCAAAATGATATTTATGGCGCTACAACAGTGGGTGTAACATTTCATCCCTTTGTTGCAGGCGAAGGTGAATTTACTATCCAATTGATACTTTCTCGCTTCAATGCCGTCTTGGCCGGTATTGCAGTGGTCAGCCATTCTGTATCCTTTCTGCTCGGTGGTATGGTCTGCTCGGTGATATGACTTGAATCGACAATGTCCTCAGTATTACCACGCAGCAGGTGACTGTCAATGCCTATTTGACGCTCCAAGTTGACATTTGACGCCGGGGCATTATGTTGTGGTAACTGTAAACAAACGAACGGAGGTTAGTATGTCGGTTATAACGAAACAAGATGTGTATGACAGGATTATGGATCAGGAAAAGCCCGCATGCCCTCACTGTGGCCAGATTATGGTCATTTGGGAATGTCCCCCGGTGGCTTTTTCGGATGGTTTGGGATGGGGAACGCCTTACCTTTATGTATGTTTCAATGACGAGTGTCCCCTTTATTTAAACGGCTGGAAAAGTATTATGGACAACTATGCCACCCATGCGTCGTATCGGTGTATATGTGACCCCACATCTGAACCCTTGACAATGGATTGTATGCCCGTATTCAGTTCAGAGGGGGGACGGGGGTCTATTGTGGACGAAGAATTCGAGGCTGCGGAAAGGGCCAGAATAGAGGCGCGGGACCAAGGGCTTGAAGAGCTTGAAAGCCTTTTTGGCAAAGGAGATGCCGATTCGATTCTACAGGTTCTGTTGGCTGATGACGGCGTGACGGAGGTGGTGTGCAGGGCTGCGGAACTCATCGGGCAAATCGGTGAATTGGACGTGATTGAACCCATCCGCAGTAGTGAATTTCACGATGATATGGTGAGAGAAAAGATCGACGGGGCCATCGAGAGCATCCACGAACGAAACCATACCAAGGAGTGTCCCTTTTGTGCCGAAATCATCAAAGCGCGAGCGGTGGTTTGTAAGCACTGTGGGAAGGACCTGCCC
>CAZHHS010000232.1:0-3402 GCA_964532395.1 uncultured Desulfobacterales bacterium
TTTCGGTGGCCAGTGTCTTTATCAGCCGGGTGGATACCATGGTCGACGAACAACTAAATACGTTAGGCAACTCGGTACTTCAGGGAAAGGTGGCCGTGGCCAACGCCAAGGCCATTTATCAGGAATTTAAAAACCTATTCTTTGATTCCGATTTCGACAAACTCCAAGCCCTGGGGGGGAACCGCCAAAAAGTGCTATGGGGCAGTACAAGTACAAAGAATCCGGCCTATCGGGACGTAAAATATGTGGAAGAACTCATCGGAGAGCACACGATCAACACGATGCCCCATAAGACGCTGGAGGCGTTTTTAGACCACGGGCGAGTGGCGCCTACCATTGAGGCCGATTGGAAAGAGGCGGCGGCATGTCTGGACGAGGTCGCTGCCCTGGGCATCGACTTAAACCGGATCTGTGACGACATACAAGCCAAAGGCGTTACGGACTTTGCTACCGCCTTTAACGGACTGATAGCGGCAATAGAAGACAAGAAATAAGTCCCGCACCCCCTACGTGGCGGAACGCATCGCAGTTTCCCCACAGGCGCCTAGGACGTGGTTAACCGAGAGACAGGAACAATACTTACCTCCCGCCTCATATGCGGCAATTGTTCGTTGAGTATTTCAAATGTGACGGGATACGGATGGGCAATGCCGACTGCTTGACCGTGCTTGCGCGCGATTGACAGAAGCCGCTTGATCTGAAATCGGACGGCATTGGCTTCCTGGGTATGATCCAGGAATACCTGACGTTCCGCAAACGGCAGCCTGAACAGCCGGGCCACCCGGGCGCACTGGGAATTGGGACTCGTGAGGCTGTCAACATAAAAGAGCCGGCGCTTCTTTAGGATAGTAAAGACCTGCCGCATCCGAGCCGCGTCTTCGGTCAACCTGGATCCCATATGATTGTTGACGCCCGATATATAGGGGACCGCATCCAGGTCCCGTTTGAGTTCGGCCAGCAGTTCGTTCGGGCTCATTGAGGTGATCAAAGCGCCCGGGCCGGGATCAACCGCCGGGTATTCAAGCGGTTCCATTGGAAGATGCAACAAGACTTCCCGATCCGAGTTGTGCGCCAATGTAGCGATTTCAACCTGAAAAGGACTGTGGGGGAGAATCGAAACAGAAAACCCGGCGTCCATTTCCAAAAAGCGGCGGGCCACGTCCAAATCATACCCCATGTCATCGATAATAATGGCCACCCGGGGCCGGTCGGCTTTTCGGGGTATCGGTGTGGGCCGTTCCACGAAGGGTACAAAGACCACCCGATGGGTGCGGTGTCCGCCCAGAGAGATATCGATCAGCGTCTTATGATTCGACTGTACTCGAAATCGCAGGTCCGGTCGGGGCGTCATCTCACCGAGACGTTCTACGAAAACGGATTTCTTTGCCGTGGGGGAAATTGCCTTTCGTGTTTGGACAGTCAACTCCGAGTAGGTCCACTGTTCCCGGCCCGATTGGACAGTCTGGACCTGAGCAAACGTCACGTCCTCGGCGGGTATGTCTAACGCCATGAGGGCATCGTATATTTCCCGGTCCAGCGCCTGAACGGCGGTCTCCAATTTGCCTGAGGGATAGGTTTCGAAAACCGGGGTTTTGGGCGTGTCAGAGGTGGTGAAGATAGAATAGGCGATGGGTCCCGCCACTGCCAAGAGCAGGACCAAGGCAAGAAAAACGTATAGGGATGACGGTTTTGCTTTTTTCGGCAACGACTTCGCTATCGCAGAATGCCTCCCCATGGCGGGAGGCTATTATGGGTGTTTGGGACGGATCCTTTCGGATAAGATCCAACCGAAGAATGAGCGGGGCCTGAAAAAAGGCACCGGATCCGCTTGGCCTCGCCTGAAACCGGCGTCAGTTCTTTGCCACCATCTGAGAAAATATCTGCCAACTCTTCAGAATTTGCAGGGCCCGTACCGCCTGGTTATCTTTCTTGAGTAAGGTCTCTACGACTTCGGAGGCCTTTTCCCCGGGAACCCGGACCCCTCGAAGATGGGTTAAGTCTTCTTCCGCTTCGTTCGACGTGTCCTCTTCCGGCTCAGCCGAGATATGATTGGCCAAATCCTTTTCCTTTAGATGGTGTTGCCCTTTTTCCTTGCTTTCCGGCATTACCCGTCTGGTAACCACCACGTCCGGTTCCACCCCTTTGGCCTGAATCGAACGGCCGCTGGGGGTGTAATATCGGGCAATCGTGAGTTTCAACCCGGCGCCGTCCCGTAAAGGCTCAACCGCTTGTACGGATCCCTTCCCAAAGGTCGTCGTGCCAAGAAGAACCGCCCGATGGTGGTCGCGAAGCGCCCCGGCGACGATTTCGGAAGCACTGGCGCTGCCTTCGTTGATCAGTACGACGATGGGATAGTGGTGTTTCCGCCGGTTACCATGGGCCGTGTAGGTTTTTGAGTGGGTCTTGGCCCGGCCTTTAATCGACACAATCGTTCCCTCTTCCAAGAAGATATCCGCCACCTTGATGGCTTCCGGCAACAAACCGCCGGGATTGTCCCGAAGATCGAATATCAATCCCTGCAGGGGGTCATCGCGGTTTTCCAGGTCTTCCAGGGCCGCTTCCACGTCCTCGAATGTGCCGTCCCGAAAGCTGCTGATCCTTAGGTACCCATAACCCGGCTCCAGGACGTAATATCGAACGCTTTCCAATGGGATCGTGTCCCGGACCAGAGTAAAATCCCGGGGTTCGGTAAACCCTTCCCGTATAATGGTAATGGTCACATCCGTCCCCTTCTTACCCCGCATTTGTTTAACCGCTTCCCACAGTTCCATATCCTTGGTAGGGGACCCGTCCACCTTGATGATCTTGTCTCCCGCCTTGATGCCCGCCTCGTAAGCCGGTGTCCCTTCAATGGGAGACACAACAGTGAGCAGACCATCTTCCATGGTTATCACGATGCCGATCCCGCCAAACTCGCCTTTCGTATCGATCTGAAGCTCTTTATAGGCGTTGGGAGAAAGAAATGCCGAATGGGGGTCCAGTGATTTCAGCATGCCCTGAATGGCCCCTCGGACAAGCTTTTGAGAATCTACCGGGTCCACGTAGCTTTCTTCTATGATTTCGATAATATCGCTAAAGACCTTCAGTTCTTCGTAGGTCTTGTCCGTTTCCGCCATCAAACGGTAATCGATTCTTCCGCTGCCCAGCAGCAGAAGAACCGAGCAAAGGACTATGGTGGTAATGATGCGTCCGTATTTTTTTCCAAAGGATCTCATGGCGCCTCCTCACTCGGGCCGTATATCGGAGATTGGGTATGATTCAGTCAATAATTCCTACCATATTATACCATCTCAAGTTTCGCACCCCTATTTTAACCCGACTGCCTCCAACACGGGAGCCTACAGCCATCATACGCAGGAAGGTGCGGGAAGGAATTTCGTTGAACGAGGGCCTACACGGATA
>CAZHHS010000233.1:0-3401 GCA_964532395.1 uncultured Desulfobacterales bacterium
TCTGTGAAGCCCACATTGCCGATGGCCGGGAAAATCCAAACTCTAGCCCTAATCAGTTGTTCGTGTCCAGCCACATTATTGTGATTCTCGCAATGTTCGATGCTACGAAAATATCTTTGATTTTGCACGCTGTGCAAATTGATACATGGCCGAATGAAACCTTGGTCACTGACATTGGAATGGGCGGACGACACCAGTGATGCAATTTTTAATTAGGCTTCTTTCGGCTTTCACAGCAATTTGGATTTCATTGTGTCGAATTTCGGTTGATATCAAAAAGACACAGATGAGATTTATCTCCATCTTGGTCAGTTCTTCTGGGCCTGTTTCTTTTTAAAACCCGTCAAAGAAAGTAGGAATTCGTCTCCTCAGGCTCCTCCTCAGCGTTTATTGCATCTGTGACGTCTATATCTAAACCGCAAATCCATTGATATTAACTATTTGATTTATGAAGAGCTGTGAGTATATGCTTATAATGATTGTAACAAAACGGTTGACGAGGAGGGGCTTATGGGACAAGTCAAAAACTTTCTTGGTAGTAGGTGGGGCATCATCGCTGTCGGTGCATGTATCGGAGTGTTGGCGCCCCTCTTACAAAAGCTGGGCAATCCGCCAAACATGGGTATTTGTGTCGCCTGCTTTGAAAGAGACATCGCCGGCGCCGTAGGATTACATCGGGCCGGGGTGGTTCAGTATATGAGACCCGAGATCATCGGCTTTGTTATCGGTGCCTTGGTTGCTGCTTATATTTTTCGGGAATTTCGGCCTCGGGTCGGCTCAGCACCAATCGTACGTTTCGTTCTGGGTGTCTTCGCAATGATAGGTGCTTTAGTCTTTTTGGGATGTCCATGGCGGGCCATGCTCCGCCTCACTGGAGGAGACGGCAACGCCATCCTAGGATTGGCAGGCCTTGTTGTCGGCATTTGGATCGGAACACTCTTTCTTAAAACGGGCTATAACCTCGGGCGCACTCAGAAGACCTACCATTCTGTGGGTTGGTTGCTGCCACTCATTATGCTCGGGTTTCTAGTGCTCCTGCTTATTTTCCCGCAGGTGGAAGGGGAGCCCAAAAGCGGCATTCTGTTTTACAGTCTCAAAGGGCCGGGGGCAATGCAGGCGCCCTTATTTATTTCGCTGATCATCGGACTAGCGATCGGGTTTTTGGCCCAACGAAGTCGTTTCTGCACGATGGGGGCCTTCCGGGACTTAATACTTTTCCGCATTCCCCACCTGTTCCTGGGTGTGGTAGCACTCCTGGTGGTTGCATTTGTGATGAACTTAATCCTTGGCCAATTTCACCCCGGATTTGTCGGTCAGCCGGTTGCTCACAATATGCACGTTTGGAACTTCAGCGGCATGGTGCTAGCCGGACTGGCGTTTTGTTTGGCGGGTGGGTGTCCGGGTCGCCAGCTGTTTATGGCGGGTGAAGGCGATGGCGATGCCGCAGTCTTTGTTCTGGGAATGATCGTCGGTGCGGGATTTGCACATAATTTCGGCCTCGCAAGCTCTCCCAAAGGCGTAGGCCCACATGGCATTGCAGCGGTAATAATCGGAATGTTGGTATGCCTTTTTATCGGCACGACGATGCGACAGAGGGGATGACAAGAAAGGAGTTTGTAATGGCGGAAATCGTTGATGCTAGCGGCCTTTCGTGTCCGCAACCGGTGTTGATGACAATCGGTAAAATAAAGGCGATGGGCAAAGGGGAAATCGAGATTTTAGTGGACACGGACACGTCGAAGGAAAATGTCAGCCGAGCGGCCCTAAACCAGGGCTGGACGGTTGCAGAGGTCGGCGAATCTGAGAGTGGATACAGGATCTTGATCACAAAGGGATAGGCACTTGGCTTTCAAGTTGTTCAAGGGAAAGAAGAAATCTTCGATTGAAGCGAACGAAAAAAGTCCGGGCCGGGGCTTCCTTGCCTTTGAGCACACCAGCGAGGTGATCAGAGCCGAGTCTGTCATCAGAAAGAATGGATGGGAAGTTCGAGTAATGGGACCGCCTCCGTCCCTCAGAACGGGATGTGATCTGGTAGTTGAATTCCCTCTCGTGGAACAGTTGAATATCATAAGGCTGTTGGAGGAAAATGATATTCGGCCTCTACAAGTCGTCCCGGTGGACGACCCGCTCTTAAAGCCCGTTGAGCTATTTCGGATTATGGATTATGGAAGACACCTCATGGTTCAAGCGGCCAACATGAAACTCACCATAAGCAAGGACACATTTACTATCGCGAATATTTCCGGAGGAGGTTGTCCGGATGTTCCGTATCTGGGAGCAATACTGGTAGGGCAAGATCTTCGTCAATCACCGGAGCCACGGGCCTTAGGGCACACCCTTTGCGGATATGCGCTCCAACTCGCCTACGAGGAGATGAAGCGTCAATGTTTGTGCTAATCGGTACAGTTCCGGATGCTTCATTTCCACTTGTTTGCGGGTACCCGACAGTGAAGGACACGTCTCTGTCTTTGTCAGGTAACAAGGCCTCCGTTAATCGCGGCACACCGGCACTGGTGGCCGCTGCGGTGGCAGCCTGCAAAATCCTGGATACAGCGGCACCCTATTCCCTACTTGTGGGAGATGAGGGGACGGGGCACGGGAGCAAAGAGCTGTACAAATATCTCTCGAAACATCTCGCTTCTCTGAACGCCTGCGTCGTCGCCTTTCATTACCTTCAGCCTGATGTGGATTGGCACAACAGGATTTTGTTGAGCCTCGAAGAGACAAGGTCTCTACCCGTCTTGATTGCAGATGCCGGCTACATGTATATGGCAAAGATGAGTGGCTTTGCACAACGTTATGACCTGTTCACCCCGGACATTGGAGAACTGGCCTTTCTCGCCGATGAGATGGCGCCCCACCCTTTTTACACTAGAGGCTTTATCCTTCATGAAAGTGAAAAAGTCCCGGAATTGGTTCAACGGGCCTTCCGCGGGCAAAACGCTGCCAAGACCCTACTGGTAAAGGGAGCCGTGGATTGTGTTTGTACAAAAGAGGGTATTGTGGCAACCGTGGACAAACCATCCATCGGGACCATGGAGCCGATAGGTGGCACGGGGGATACACTCACCGGTGTTGCGGCGGCCCTTGTATATGCAGGATACCCTGCAACTGAAGCGGCCCGATTGGCGGCAAGAACAAACCGTTTGGCTGGCCAATATGCCAATCCAAACCCTGCGACCCAGGTCTGTGAAATCATCAGACACATACCTACCGCATTGGAAAAGGTACTGGATGGCGAGGTCTATTCTAAGGGGAAAGTAAAATTGGGACTGTAATACCACCGAACATCTCGAGTGAAATGAAGGAACGCTCGTGAAATGTTGACAAGATTGGATGAAGAAACAAACCTTTGCTGCAGGTGAGGGAAGTCGACCGAGGCCGAAGGACGAAATCTATAC
>CAZHHS010000234.1:0-2074 GCA_964532395.1 uncultured Desulfobacterales bacterium
CCCACCCGATACTGATTCTCCAGCAGTTCTCCGACCGCTCTGACTCGCCGGTTCCCCAGATGGTCAATATCGTCGGCCGCCCCTTGATTGTCTTTCAAATCGACCAACGTCTTCGTGGTCAACAGCAGATCTTCCTTCCTCAGCGTACGCACGTCGAGGGGAACGTCTTGCCCCAAGCGGATATTCATCTTCAACCGGCCCACCGCGGACAGGTCATAGTGAGAGGGACTGAAGAAAAGCTGATCGCACAGATCACGCGCCACTTCAATGGTGGGCGGATTACTCGGTCGGAGCCTTCGGTAAATCTCCAAAAGCGCCTCGTCGTTACTTTCCACCTTGTCCACCAAGAGGGTTTTTCTTATGGAGTCACTGGACGTAATATTGTCAATAAAAACGATGTCAAAGGAATCGATTTTGGCGTTTAAAATCTTTTCAAAGACCTCATCGTCAATCGCCTCATTATAAGAAGCGATGGTTTCTCCACTTTCCGGGTCAGCGAGGCCGGCGGCTAAAACCTTGTCCCGAATATCTTCCAGATCTATCGGGATTCGTTCCAGACCGGCCTCCTTTAACTGTCTGACGGCCTTCTTGGTAAATCGCTTTCCCTTTTTGACCACAACTTCTCCGGTATCCGGACGCTTGACCGTTTTTGAGGCCCTTTGCCTTCGAATGAGATTCTCATCGAAGACTTTGTAAAGACGTTTCCCATCCACGATGATCCGCTCGATATTGTAGAAATATGCCAGAATCTCTTCTCCGGAATACCCAAACGCCTTTAGAAGTAAGGTGACCGGAAATTTGCGTCGCCGGTCGATCCGCACATTTACGATGTCTTTCGGATCCACCTCTAAATCTATCCAAGAGCCTCTAACCGGAATAATGCGTGCGGTATAGATGATCTTTCCACTCGAATGGGTCTTTCCCTTGTCATGGTCAAAAAACACCCCGGGCGACCGGTGGAGCTGACTAACGATGACCCGCTCCGTACCATTGATGATAAATGTCCCTCGACTGGTCATCAGGGGAATGGTGCCGAAGTAGATTTCTTGTTCCTTGATGTCCCGTATGTTCTGGACACCCGTTTCCTTGTCGGTCTCATATATGACCAACCGAACGGTTATGCGAATCGGCACCTCAAACGTGAGGCCCTTATGCAGACACTCCCGCTCATGGTACTTGATCTCTCCGAAACTATATGAAACAAACTCTAGGCAGGCGGTTCCCGTGAAGTCCCGAATGGGGAAAACACTGTTGAAGGCCGCTTGTAAGCCCACGTCTTCTCTCTTTTCCGGAGAGACGCCCCACTGAAGTAACCGGGAATAAGAATCCCGCTGCATCTCGATCAGGTTTGGAAAGGTGACAATCCTTGGGATGGTTCCAAAGCTCCTTCTTGGCCGCTTCGTTGACAATAGCCTGTTTCCCATAACATCTCCTTAGCATTGAAGCCGATACTCGTCGGTTCGCGCCGAACAGGTTACCCGTTACTTGATTTCGGCGGTCGCGCCAGCCTCTTCCAACTGCTTGACCACATCATCCGCGTCTTCCTTGGAAACGCCTTCCTTCACCGGCTTCGGTGCTTCATCCACGAGGGCCTTCGCCTCCTTCAGCCCCAGGCCGGTAATGGCACGAATCGCCTTTATCACCTGAATCTTCTTGTCACCGATAGCCGTCAACACCACATCAAACTCCGTCTTTTCTTCCGCCTCCGCAGCTTCTCCTCCTGCAGCCGGTGCAGCCGCCACCGCCATGGGAGCGGCCGCAGAAACACCGAACTTGTCTTCAAGCTCCTTCACGAGCTCGGACAACTCGAGCACGGACATATTCGAAATAAACTCTACCACGTCGTCCTTCGTTACATCAGCCATTATTCATTTCCTCCTGTTTTCTCGCTATCACACCGGATGGCAAGCCTTGTCGCCATCAGGATCCAAATTGATATTCGTGAGACTCAACCGGTACGCACTCAGCTGTTCCCTTGGGATTCCTTTTGTTCCTTCACGGCATTCAAGACATTCACAAACGCCCTGGGCACACCGCTGAGGACCGACACAAAGGACCTGGCAGGTCCATTGAA
>CAZHHS010000234.1:2174-3389 GCA_964532395.1 uncultured Desulfobacterales bacterium
TCTGCTCGTTTCAAAAGCCTCTCACCCCTCCTTTCTTGTTTGCCGAACCGCAGGGCAAACAAGCCAAACCCGGACTGGCCTCATGTGCCGGATGCCCGATGTGTAAACAACAGGGATCGCTCGCGCATGATTACGGGGACAGAAACTGTCTCACCAGGCCTTTCACGGTTTAAATTGCCTGCGAAGAAGGCATACCTGCGGTCTCTGACAGTTTATATGCTCTTATTTACACGCTTGTGCTTTATTTTAGAATCGTCTTTACATAGGCAGGATCTATCTTCACACCGGGTCCCATGGTAGTGGAGACGGAAATTCCTTTCAAATAGGTCCCTTTGCTACTGGTCGGTTTCAGTCGCGTGATGGTGTCAAAAAAAGACCTCAGGTTTCCCAAGAGCTTGTCCACTCCGAAAGAAACCTTTCCAACCGGCGCATGAACCACTCCCGCCCGCTCAACTCTGAAATCAATTTTGCCGGCTTTCAATTCCTGAACGGCTTTCTCCACTTCAAAGGTTACCGTGCCGGTTTTTGCATTGGGCATCAACCCTCGGGGACCAAGAATCTTGCCGATTCGGCCTACGACACTCATCATGTCCGGGGTGGCCACGGCCTTGTCGAACTCAAGCCATCCGCCCTGGATCTTTTCCACGAGTTCGTCATTGCCGACAAAATCGGCGCCGGCATCCCGGGCCTCCTTTTCCTTTTCCCCCTTGGCAAAAACCAAAACCCGCACCTCTTTGCCCGTCCCGTTGGGCAATACCACGGATCCGCGAACCATCTGATCGGCATGTCGGGGATCCACCCCAAGGCGCACGGCCACATCCACCGTCTCATCAAACTTCGCATACGACATATCCAAAGCCAACTTTATGCCCTCCGCAAAGTCATAGGCCTTGGTCAAATCCACTTCTTTTGTTGCCGCAATGTACTTGTTGCCCCGTTTGCTCATTATGAATTCTTAAACCCCTTTCACCATCATACGACTTCAATCCCCATGCTGCGGGCTGTTCCTTCAATAATTTTGCAGGCCTGATCCAAATCGTTGGCATTTAGATCCACGAGCTTGGTCTTGGCAATCTCTTCAATCTGCGGTCGGGTCACTTGTCCGACCTTTTCCTGATTGGGAACCCCGGATCCTTTGGCAATCTTGGCCGCCTTCTTTAACAAGATCGAAGCGGGAGGCGTCTTGGTAACAAAAGAGAAAGAACGATCCTGGTA
>CAZHHS010000235.1:0-3358 GCA_964532395.1 uncultured Desulfobacterales bacterium
TTACATCAGCTGGTTAGTGAATATGGATCGACAACGGCGGGGAAATTGGGCTGGAAACTGTATGGTGATGTCAGTTATGAGGCGGGCGAATATGATGCGGCCGTTAAAGCCTACGAAACAGCGCTGAATTTCTTGGCCGACTATGATAGCCTGTCCCCACTGATTTGGAACAGCCTGGCATATGCTTACGAGGGAAAACAGGATCTGAACAGGGCGATTCAGTGTTGGGAAAAGGTGGCCGAGTTTGCCGGAACAGTGGCCAAGCCGGATGCCTATTTCAATCTGGGACGCATGTACGAGCAGCGGATGGACGATGAAAAGGCGGAAGCGGCCTACCGGAAGGTAGTGGAGGAATTTCCTGATTCCGTGCATGCCGATGTCGCGCGAGGAAAGCTGGTGCGGTTCGAGGGGTGACGGCGGCGGGTTTTTCCTTGACACCCCATTTGAAATCGGCTATGTGTGCCATCTTATGATAATGTGGTATTCTCTCATTGACTTTAGGAGGCGTTTTTTTAGGGCTATCGGCTTCTATTTTAAGAGGCCTGCCCATGGGCCTTCCTAGGTCTGAGGCTGGCTGGTGGATACCAACCATGGGTAGGCGATAAGAAGCACCCCGTGGTTTTTACATAAATCTTGAAAAAGGCCGTGGGGGTAAACTCCATGGCTTTTTTCATTTTGTTAGGGTGGAGGTGTGCAAATGATTTATGATGAGGAGTTTGAGACGTTACCCAGGGAAGCAATTGAAGCGATTCAACTCAAACGGCTTCAAGATCTGGTAGAACGGGTGTATGCCACGGTTCCCTTTTACAAGAAGGCCTTTGATGACAAGGGGATCAAGCCGGGTGACATACGGGGGCTAGCCGATTTGAGCAAGCTGCCCTTCACGATGAAACAGGACCTGCGTGATAACTATCCATTCGGTATGTTCGCCACTCCGTTGGATAACGTGGTTCGCATCCATGCCTCGTCGGGAACCACCGGCAAGCCGACCGTCGTGGGATACACGCGACGGGATATTGACACGTGGTCGGAGCTCATGGCACGAACACTGGCCGCCGCCGGCGCTCACAGAGGGGATATCGTACACAATGCCTATGGCTATGGGCTGTTTACCGGGGGGCTCGGTTTTCACTATGGTGCGGAAAGGCTTGGTGCATCGGTCATACCGGTTTCGGGCGGGAACACAAAGCGTCAAATTCTACTGATGAAAGATTTCGGTCCGACCGTATTAACCTGCACACCCTCTTATTCCCTGCATCTTTTTGACGTGGCCAAGGACGAAGGGGTTGACTTCAAAGACCTGAAGTTTCGAGTCGGCGTCTTCGGAGCGGAACCCTGGACGGAAAATATTCGCAATGAAATGGAGACCAAGCTGGGCTTGGATGCCATGGACATTTACGGCTTGAGCGAGATTATGGGGCCCGGGGTGTCGGTGGAGTGCCTGGAGGCCAAAAATGGTCTCCACATATTTGAGGATCATTTCATCCCTGAAATCATCGATCCGGCTACGGGAGAGTCCCTGCCGTACGGACAGGTGGGCGAGCTGGTATTTACCACCCTGACCAAACAGGCCTTTCCCTTGATCCGGTATCGTACTCGAGATCTGTCGGTGATTTACCGGGAACCCTGTCGCTGTGGCCGCACGTTGGTGCGAATGGGCCGCATCATGGGCCGTTCGGACGACATGCTGATCATCCGAGGGGTGAACGTCTTTCCCTCTCAAATAGAAAGTGTGTTAATGAGCCGGGATGATATTGCCCCCCATTACGTATTGATCGTGGATCGCAAGGAACACATGGATACCCTGGAGGCCGAAGTAGAGATCAAAGAGGAGGCATTCTCCGACGCGGTAAAGGATCTCCAAAACATCGAACATGATATTGAAAAGGACATCAAGGACCTACTGGGCGTATCCTGTAAGGTTCGGTTGGTGGAACCCAAGACCATTCAACGCAGTGAAGGCAAGGCGCAACGGGTGATCGACAGGCGAAAGGTTTAGACACAAGGAGGGGGTTATGCGAGTCGAACAAATTTCTATATTCTTGGAGAACAAAGCGGGGAGATTGGCGGAAGTGACCCGAGTGCTGGCCGAGGCGGGGGTGAACATTCGAGCGCTTTCCCTGGCGGACACGTCGGACTTTGGTATCTTGCGCCTTATTGTAAACGACAACGACCGCGCCAAAGCGGCTTTGAAAGAAAATGGGTTTACCGTCGGAAAGACGGACGTGGTGGCCGTGGAGGTGGATGATCGGCCCGGCGGGTTGGGTCATATCTTGAACATTTTGAGCAAAGAAAACATCAATGTGGAGTATATGTATGCCTTTGTTCAACACAGCGGCAAGGACGCCGTCATTATATTTCGCTTCGACGATATTGATGGCGCGGTAAAACTTCTGACTGAAAACGGTGTAAAGGTCATCCAAGGGAAAACCGTCTATACGATGTAGACGATCTGGCAAGCGTTGCTTTCCAGAAACCGAAAAAGGGGGACTATTATTATGAAGACGAGAAGCAGTATGGACAAAGGAATCGCATGCCTGTTGGCCGTCGGCATGGTCTTGAGCTTAATGTGGGTGTCTCCGCAGGTAGTTTCTGCAGCGGATCCCTACAAGATCGGTGCCGTTTTCTCGGTGACCGGTCGGGCGTCTTTCTTGGGAGATCCTGAAAAGAAGACGGTGGTGATGCTTCAAGAAAAGGTCAACGAGCAGGGGGGGATAAACGGCCATCCGGTGGAAGTGGTTATCTATGATGACGAGACGGATTCCACGAAGTGTGCGCTGGCTGTTCGGAAACTGATTACCCGGGACAAGGTATGTGCGATTATCGGCCCTTCGCTTAGTGGGCTGTCTCTCGCCGTTTTGCCGGAGGCGCAAAAACACAAGGTGCCCATGGTTTCTTGTGCCGCCAGCTATAAAATTGTCACCAAGGACCGGGAAACGGGGGAACAGTGGAAATGGATATTCAAAACGCCGCAGTCGGACAGCATGGCCGTGGAGTCGATTTACACCCACATGAAACGCCGCGGCCTGTCTAAGATCGCTATCATGTCCGGGACCAGCGGGTTCGGTGCGTCCGGTCGCAGCGAGTTGTTGCGTTTGGCACCCGAATATGGAATGGATATCGTGGCCGATGAAAAGTATGGTCCCAAAGACACGGATATGACCGCCCAGTTGACCAAGATCAAGGGGAAGTCTCCTGATGCCATCGTGAATTGGTCTATCGGTCCAACCCAGGTGGTGGTGGTCAGAAACTGGAAGGAACTGGGTATGACCGGGATGACCTTCTATCAGAGCCACGGCTTTGGGAGTCGTAAAAATATCGAACTGGCCGCCGGTGCCGCCGAAGGTGTCTACTGTCC
>CAZHHS010000236.1:0-3343 GCA_964532395.1 uncultured Desulfobacterales bacterium
AGTGACGAAGGATGAAGCGCAACGCAGATATTGGACTTTTTACGACGCCATCAAATGTGCGTACAAGAAGCATAGCGTGCGATGCCGGTCCATCCAAATGCTTTCGGTTCAGCTGAAACGAAGCCGTTCCTAAAAGGCGTAACGCCCTCACCCGCATTCAGTGATCTCAATGGGGTGTTGAGGTTTGAAACAGCATTCCCCGGAAATCCGATCCGTGCGATCTCTGGATGGACACGACCACCTGCATACCGCCCTACGGGAGTTCCGAGGATAATGGATTGTTAGTACAAAACCGGGCAAATATCAAGCGCATTTCGGGCACACGACGTCATCGACGGTCCGCCGTGGTGTCACGAACCCGTTGAGATTGGTGCGGCAGTGGCGCTCACGGCCCGGACGTAGTAGTAGCAACTGAAGTCCTGCCAAGCGACATATCCCAGCTCGACATTGGCATACCAGGCGGCGACATACGAACGGCGGTCACAACTCCACAGCCAGCGCTGGGTAGTGCCGAAGACCGGTTCGGTACACAGATCACCGGCCCGCGGGATTTCAGTCAACAGGGACAAAAGCTCTTCGATGGTGGGCATACGCCATTCCGGCGCTTCGGCGGGGCGTTGGCGGTTGAGGCGGGCGACATACGCATGGGCTTCGTGCCAGGTGAGGGGATAGGGGCACCCCTGCCGCTCCCATCGCAGACCGGTCCGATCGTCTTGTACCGCCTCATCGCTCAGGAGATGAAAGTCGTTTTGCATATAGGCTTGTGGACGCCACTTGTCATCCACCCCGAAGCGCTCCCTGGCCAGAGAGGGTCGCACTTTTATCGGCCGGCGCCTCAGCCGAATGGGGGAAAGGTCCGGGGAGAGAGCGGCCGTGTTTTGGGGGTGCGGATACGTGCAGACCCGCTCCTTTTTCTTTGTCCAGTCCCGCTTCAAGTCGTCCAGGGCCGTAGCCATGGCTTGCGCCGTGGGGAAGCGGTGTTGTCTGTCTTCGGCCATGGCGCGGGCCACGAAGTCGTCCCAGGGGTCGTCGAGGTCCGGGTGATGGGTACGCAGACTTTTTCTCTCCTCCAGGGGCAGTTCTCCCGTCAGCATGCGATAGAACATAACGCCCACGGGATAGAGATCGGCCCGCCGATCGACCTGGTCGGGGTCGGCCTCCTGTTCCGGTGCCGCATAGTAGGGAGAGCCTACCATCAAATTGGACGGCCCCCCAAAGGTCTCCCCGTGGAGTGCGGATAAACCGAAATCGGTGATCTTCGCTGTGTCCTGTTCGGTAATCAACACGTTGTAGGGCTTGATGTCCCGGTGCACGATACCGGCATAGTGCAGTCGTTGCAGTCCGGCCAGGATCTGCCCGGTGTAATGAAGGGCTTTGTCGATACTCAGGACCCGGGAGGCCGCTTCCACGCGGTAGGTTTCCCCGATCACGGCCCCCAGATTTTTGCAGAAGTACTCCATCACGAAAAAGGTCAGGTCCTCGGCATCGTGGAAATCCCAGATGGCCACGATATTGGGGTGTTTCAACCGGGCCATCACCACGGCCTCGGCGACGAACCGCCGGTGGATTTCCGCTTCGCCCAGCAGGGTGACCAGGTTGGGATGGGGCGCCAGCAGTTTCAAGGCCACCAGCTTGCCCACCACGGGCATCCGCACCTTATAGACCACCCCCATGCCGCCCTTGCCCAGCAGGCCCCGAATCTCGTACTTTCCCACCGTTTTCATGAATTGCGTCTCTCCGTTTTTCTCCCGTTCTCTCCCGTACCGGCGATGAGCGGATGGGCTACCAGAGCCGTGCTGCGTTGAATTCCGGTAGTCCGCGTTGGACGATCCGTTCGGCCGTCTTGGCGATGTCATAGGGGACAAACCGGGTCCGAACCGAGTGATCGGCCAGATCCCAAACCAGATATTTCGCCCGATTGTCCCCGTCCCTGGGCTGACCGACGCTGCCCGCATTGATGATATACCGGCGATCCGGTTTCAGGTCGATCGGTGTCCGGCCCAGCGGGTGTCGGCCAACCTCATGGCCGTCGAAGGTCACGCACTCGAGTTCGTGGGTGTGTCCCACGAAACAAACGGCCTCGTCATAGGAGCGAAAAACCTCGGCCAGATCGGCCTCCGACAGCATCATCAGATAAGTGGTAATGGAGTCGGGGGGACACCCGTGCACACAACGGGCACCGTGAAAATGCAGGGTCGGTTTCAGTTTCCGCATGTAGTCCATGGTTTGGTCGGAGATCAGATCCCGGGTCATGACAGCCGATTTTCTCGCTGATGGGTTCATGCGAGACAGGTGCCGTGCCTTGGTGAGCACCAGTTCATGATTGCCCATGACGCAGGGGATGTGTCTGGCCTGTACCAGATCGACCACGGCCTCCGGATCGGGTCCGTAGCCGACGTTGTCGCCCAAGCAGGCGATACTCGAAATGCCCAGCCCGTCGATATCCGAAAGGACCGACTTGAAGGCCTCCAGGTTGGCATGAATGTCGGATATGACGGCTGCCTTCACAGAGCAAACAGTTTCCCCAGTCCGATGGTCAATTTCTCGCTCCCGGTTTCCTTTAATTTCGTATACCATGAACGCCGGGGGCGGACAAGGCGAGGCCGTCGCCCAAATCCACCGCTTGCCGAGTTTGCCGGAGACGGCCCCATCAGAGTGGCCTGAGACCAGTAGCCGGTCGAAAAAGCGGGGTTATGTGAATAGGCTGCGTCTTTGTAGTGTTGGGCATGGGGCTTTTCTCCGGTTCCCATCTGAATCTGTCAGGCGTTTGCGGCCCTCGCTGCCGGATGCGTGGCAGTGAGCAGTAGTATGTTGGGTTCGGTGGTTTGCATCCGGCGACTCGTGCCGCTTCGACAGGGTTACACAGCCAGCCGGAGATGGAAACCGGAGAAAAGCCCCATGCCTCACGTCAGGTGTTTCGTCCCGATGGGCGCCGATATTTTACCACTTTTTGGCGCGTTGGCTTTACAGCCGGTGAGGCTGCTTTACCTGTCGGCGGGAAACGTGGTATAGATACCCCGTAGTGCAATAGTTATGGTTCAATTGGAGGGGTCCATGAAACGGTGGCTATCGATCGTGTGTATCGTGTTGGCCGTGACCGTGTGGGGGTGTACGGGAAGTGATCCGGAAGCCTTGTTTGACACGGCCAAACTGGAAGAGCGACAAGACAACCCCGAGCACGCCCGGCAGCTCTATCAACGCATCGTTGATGAGCACCCGCAAACGGCATACGCCGACAAGGCCCGGGAACGACTGCGGGACCTGGAAACCGAGTAGCAGGGTGTTAGGTCCCAGTCGGAGAACTCAGATTTTCGTTCAAAGCCGAGTTAAGCCGCCCCGCGGC
>CAZHHS010000237.1:0-3343 GCA_964532395.1 uncultured Desulfobacterales bacterium
AAAACGGTCCTCCTGCCGAGAATAGACGCCGGATGTCCTATGGCGGACATGGTAACGAGTGAGTCATTACAACAACGGCTTGTTCAAGCGGGATCCATGCCGGTGGTTACATACGTGAATTCCTCGGCGTCGGTAAAAGCCGCATCCACCATTTGCTGTACCTCCGCCAATGTGGCCGCCGTGGTAAACCATCTGTCGGAAGAAGAAATTCTTATGGTACCCGACCGGAACCTGGCACAATACGCCGCCACCAAAACCATAAAGAAGATCCACTACTGGGACGGATATTGTCCCATCCATGATGGATTGACACCAAACCACGTCCATCTTGCCAAGGCGGCCCATCCGGAGGCCCTTTTCATGGCTCACCCCGAATGTCGGCCCGAGGTTCTCGCCTTGGCCGACGCAGTGCTGAGCACCTCGGGAATGTTACGTTTTGCCGAAGATTCCAACCGACGGGAGTTTATCGTGGGAACGGAAGAAGGCCTGATCCACCCCTTGCAGGACGCAAATCCCCACAAGCAGTTTTATCGCGTCTCAGAAAACATGATCTGCCCAGACATGAAAAAGATATCGCCGGATGATATCCTTGAGGCATTGGAAGGGGAAAAAAACCAAATAAAGGTGCCCGAAAACGTCCGCGAGCCCGCCGCCGTAGCGGTCAACCGCATGCTGGAAATAACCAAACGTTAAACGACGTTATAAGCCGTCGCTATAACTTGATGCCCTCGCAAAACCGACTTTTACGATTTCATCATAACTTGCCGTCCAGAACATATTCTTCGTAATCATCGGCGGACATCAACCCGTCCAGGTCTTCCGAACTCGACAGCCTGGCTCTAATGATCCATCCCTCCTTGTAGGGGGAATCGTTGATTATGGCGGGATCATTCAATACATCTTCGTTGATTTCGAGAACGTGTCCGGCAAGCGGGGCATATAAGTCGGTTACGATCCGGGAACACTCAATGCTACCGAAGGGCTCATAGGGAATGATTTCATCTCCTTCGTTGGGCAATTCCACGTAGTCTAGGTCCCCCAATTCCGACTGGGCGTAATCCGTGATCCCGAGGGTCACGATTTGATCACCGTCACGCCGGACCCAGATGTGTTCTTCCGAATAACAAAGCTCGTCGAGTATCAACAAAACGCTTCCGGCCCCCCTCTCGCACCTGGAAATGCCTGCGAGACCGTGTGACCCTGAAAACCGGCACCGAGAAAACCATAGATACCCGCCAAGCGCCCCCTAAGCCTCACCGAACGATTCCAAGGTTTTATCAGAGATATCAAAGTTTGAATAGACCTTCTGGACGTCATCCGAATCCTCAAGTCCCTCCATCAGCCGGATCATCTGCTCTGCCTCCTTGCCTTCCAGCGCTACCGTGGTTTGGGGCACCATGGTAATCTCTGAAACCACATACTTCAAGGAGTTTTGATCAAAGGCTTTTTGTACGGAATCGAAATCACGGGGAGGCGTAACCACTTCAAATGTCGTGCCTTCGTCTCGAACATCATCCGCCCCCGCCTCAAGGGCAATCTCCATAAGCGTTTCCTCGTCTACCGTTTCTTTTTCAAATACAAAGTATCCCTTTTTTTCAAACATCCACCCGACACATCCGGCCTCGCCGAGATTACCGCCGGACTTACTGAAAATATGCCGAACATCAGCGACGGTACGGTTTTTGTTGTCCGTTACCGACTCAACCAAGACAGCCGCCCCCCCGGGTCCGTATCCCTCATAAATGACTTCTTCGTAACTAAACCCTTCCAGTTCACCCGTGCCCTTCTTGATAGCCCGTTCAATATTATCCTTGGGCATATTCTCTGCCTTGGCATTGGCGACGGCCGTCCGCAACCGGGGATTGGCGTCCACGTCTCCGCCACCAAAACGGGCCGCCACGGTAATCTCTTTAATCAATTTCGTAAAGATCTTACCCCGCTTGGCATCTGTGGCCCCTTTTTTTCGCTTAATCGTGCTCCATTTAGAATGCCCCGACATAATGCCTGCCTCCTTAACCTTTAATTATGGATAGACACCCACAGCTTATTCTCTTTCTAAGTGTTTTTTCTTCGTCCCAACCACATAGATCTCCTTGCTGGCCTTGCGGGTGCTTTTGGGCCGAACATAAGAGATACGAGAAAAGATCTCCCGAACCGCGTTTCCGAATTGATCGAAATCCTCCCCCTGGAATACTTTACACACCAAGGCCCCACCCGGTCGCAGAACCGCTGTGGCAACCCATAACGCCCGGCGACACAGTGCCAAGGATCGTTGAACGTCGACGAATTTATTTCCCGTGCAAGCGGGCGCCATATCACTCAGCACCACGTCGACACCGCCACCCAGATACCCGCTCAGGGCTTGGGAATCCCATGTGAGGATATCATCACAAATCACTCGCGCATTGCTCGGTACGGAGATGGAAAGCGGATTGAGATCCACCCCGGTCACCTCGCCCCGAGGGCCGACTATCCTGGATGCAAAAAGCAACCAGGACCCGGGAGAACACCCCAGATCCACGACCCGCCCCCCTTTGCGGATAATTCGAAAGCGCTTTTGAATCTCCTCCAGCTTGTAAACCGAGCGCGCCGGGAATCCCTCCTTGCGGGCCCGGATCGCATATGTGTCATGCCATTTGTGAGGACTCACCTTCACGCGTATAGCGCACTTGATAAGCCTTTTTCAAGCCTAAACCGACCGTAGCCGTGAACACCGAATCCGGGGCGGTTCAGAATGCGTTTATCCACAATACTCAAGTGCTTGCCACACGAAGCCAAAAATCCCGGACTCGCGCTTTAGAGATAACCGGGTTTCAGAAAAGAGCGTCCATGGCTTCTGAAACGGTATTCACGCCAACCAGTTCCAGGCCGGCACTGCACCGTTTGACATGGCCTACGTTCCCCTGGGGAACCAAACACCGAGTGAAGCCTAGTTTTTCGGCCTCCCCCACCCGTTGCTCAATCCGACTGACCGCCCGGACTTCACCGGTCAAGCCGACCTCCCCCAAAACGACCGTGCCCGGCCGGACGGGCCTATCCATAAAACTGGAGGCCATGGCGGAAAGAATCCCCAGATCCACAGCGGGTTCATCAATTCTCACCCCGCCGGCTACGTTCACGAACACATCGTCGCCGGCCAGTTCCAGACCCAGCCGCTTTTCCATGACGGCCACCAGTAAGGAGACCCGACTGGGATCCACCCCCAAGACAGCCCGCCTGGGCGTTCCAAAACCGGATCGAGACACCAGACTTTGAATCTCGAGTAATATCGGCCGGGAACCTTCAAGACTCGCCGTAACCACCGAACCCGAAACGACATTCCCGTGCTCCGGCAGGAAAATGG
>CAZHHS010000238.1:0-3297 GCA_964532395.1 uncultured Desulfobacterales bacterium
GCGTCTGTCCGCGAGGATGGTGCAGACCTGTCTGCCTCCGGCGGACAGCCCGTAGATCTGCTGCTCAGTGCCATGGCACTTTGCAACGACACCCGCCTGGACACTTCAAACGCGCTCATCGGTGATCCCACCGAAACGGCGCTGTTCGAGATGGCCCGCGAGAAAGGCTACCTCCGGGAGGGGCTGGATGAAAGATATCCCCGCGTGGCGGAAATTCCCTTTGACTCGGACCGTAAACTCATGACCACTTTCCACCCGGAAAACGGCCGGATCATCGCCTTTACCAAGGGAGCGGTTGAGGAAATCCTGGGGCGCTGTCAGACGACTTTCGGTAACAGCGGACAGAAAGCGGTCGAGCGGCTGAAAATCCTTGAAGCGGCCGAGCAGATCGCCGGCAATGGTCTGCGAACCCTGGGTTTCGCCATGCGCGTATGGGACGCCGTTCCGGATCCCCTGACGTCTGAGCAAGCGGAAAGCGATATGGTTTTCATCGGAATGGTCGGCATGATGGACCCGCCCCGGCCCGAAGCGGCGGAGTCGGTGGCCATGTGCCGATCGGCGGGCATCCGGCCGGTGATGATCACGGGAGACCACCCACTGACCGCCTCGATCATTGCAGGGCGGGTCGGAATCATCCGTGCTGAAGGCGAGTCCGTTATGACCGGGCGGGAACTCGCGCAACTTCCCCTGGAAGAATTCGAGGACCGGGTAGAGCGGATACGGGTCTACGGCCGGGTCGCTCCGGAGCAGAAGCTGAAGATCGTCAGGGCATTGCAGGATAAAGGGCATTTTGTCGCCATGACGGGGGACGGGGTCAATGATGCGCCGGCGCTGAAACGGGCCGACATCGGGGTGGCCATGGGCATCACCGGCACCGATGTGTCCAAGGAAGCCTCCCACATGATTCTGCTGGATGACAACTTTGCCACTATTGTCAGGGCGGTTCGGGAGGGGCGACGCATCTTCGACAACATTCGCAAATTCATCAAATACACCATGACCAGCAATTCAGGTGAGATCTTCACGATTTTCCTGGCGCCCTTTCTCGGCCTGCCCATTCCCCTACTGCCGATCCACATCCTGTGGATCAACCTGGTCACCGACGGCCTGCCCGGTTTGGCTCTGGCCGCCGAACCCGGTGAGAAAGACATCATGAGCCGTCCGCCGAGAGACCCGAAGGAAAGCATTTTCGCCAACGGCCTCGGCACCCACATCATATGGGTCGGGCTGCTCATGGGTGCGGTTTCCATCATCACCCAGGCCTTGTTCATCAATAGTAGTCAGGCCCATTGGCAAACCATGGTTTTTACCGTGCTGTGCTTGAGTCAGATGGGGCACGTTCTGGCCGTCCGCTCCGAACACGACTCTTTTTTCAAACAGGGGGCGTTGTCGAACAAACCCCTTCTGGGAGCTGTCCTGCTGACCTTCGCCCTTCAGATGGCCACGATTTATGTCCCGGTTCTCAATCCGATCTTTAAAACCGTCCCACTGACCGCCGGTGAGTTGTTCATAACCATTTTACTGTCGACCGCCGTGTTTCTGGCGGTGGAGATTGAAAAGACCGTCAAGAGGTCGAAAAGCACAAATTAAAGGGTTGACCCATAAATCGGGGAAATGAGATAGATTGTGCTTGCGCTTCACCGGAAGCAGCCTGATCTTTCCTGCCTGCGCCAGGGCTTCGGCAGACAGGGATAATCCGTTGATATTGAACGTTTTCGATATTACGAAATGAAGGAAAAGGACATGCAAAGACTAATTGAACTGTTCGGAGATTGCATACGGCATTGCCTAAGGCTCATTCTCATCCCCTTTATTCTCTTGGCGTTTCCCGTCATCGGGGTTGCCGATGAAACGTCCGGGTCCGCGCGCCAACCCGAGTGGTCCTCTTTTGTGAGCGGCGGATATGAGCACTGGGTTGATACGGACATTGACAACGGCGGGAGTTTTAGCATTGACCGAACGATTGTTCGAGGAGGCGTTACGTACGCTCGCGATTATCGTCGCAGTGTCTCTATTTCCGTGGGATACACCCGGGACGCCTATGGTTTTTCAGGTAGTCGCGGTTTTTCCGGGTTACGCCCATGGGACGATGTGAATTCGTACCGGATAGGCATGCCGGTCCGATGGGGCTTTGATCGAAACTGGACACTCTTTGTCGGTCCTGCGTTGCGTTTTTCGGTGGAAAGCGGTGGTGACCTGGAAGATGGGGTGACCGGCGGCGGCTTTGCCGGGTTTTCTTACCGGTTTAGTGATCGCTTGTCACTTGGACCCGGTATCGGGGTGATGAGTCAACTCGAAGACGGCACCAGCGTATTTCCTGCATTAATCGTTAAGTGGCAGATAACCGATCGCCTTACCCTACAAACCGGCCCCAGCCTTGTCGGTACGTCAGGGCCTGGAGTCGGTCTCAAATGGGATTCAGGGGCCAAATGGGATGTGTCTGTCGGCGTTCGCTATAAAAAGCTGCGGTTCCGGCTTGATGATGAAGCGGTCTCGCCCAAGGGTATTGGGCAGGATCGGGCGTTCCCCCTATTTTGGGTTGCAGGTTATCAAGTCAACGATCGGATTCGGCTCAGTTTTCTCGGTGGTGCCGCCCTGAGCGGTGAACTCCGTTTGGAAGATGAAGACGGCCATGGGATTGCTGAAGAGGACTATGACACAGCCGTTTTTGCGGGGATCGCTGTTGATTTCCGGTACTAACCCCCCGGTATGTTATAATGGGCTGTGAAGTAGCGCCCTTTCCTTGTGGCAAGATATTATTCTCTTCTACTTTCTACCTACCACTTTTAGACCCTGTTTTCCCGGTGCAAGGGTCTTCCTGCCATTGACTCCGGCCGTATAATGCTTATTTATACTCTAACGGTGGGAAATATGGAGGTAAAACGATATGAGAAATAAACTGGGAGATCTATTAACTAAGATCGGTGAGAGGTATAGGGAAGATATATCGGGTAACTCCGGGGTGTTCCTGGAGCTTGACATTGGAGAAGAAGCCGGAAAACTGGGGTACACCGATTTGGTTGAAAAATACCGGGGGGTCGAGGCCGCCGTTCCTTTAAAGGATAGTGTTGAAGGGATGAAGGTGATGATCGACGGGAGAACGTTTGTGAATTACGGACAGCTCGAATCGGGTGTTATCATCCCGGGACGCGTCGCAAAAGAAGCTGCGTTACCTTATAAATCCTACGAGGCACCGGTAAGTATTGTTCGAACATTTGGGTGACATTATATTTCCGCGCACGGCCAATGGTTTTCTGAAAAAGCCGCATGAGAGGATAGCCTCGTGCGGCTCTTTTC
>CAZHHS010000239.1:0-3285 GCA_964532395.1 uncultured Desulfobacterales bacterium
CGCCTATGCCATGGGGACGCTCCATGAACATCATGAATCCCGGGTAAAGGAACTTCGTCAAACCTATCACGGCCTGTTGCTGATCCTGCGCCAATTCATTTCCAAGGACAAATATACGGAAAACCATTCATACCGGGTTTCCGTATACGCCACCAAGATCGCCTCTCATCTGGGCCTGGCGGACAGCCAGATCGAGGACATCCGGGATGCCTCCTTGCTACACGACATCGGCAAACTGGACGTGAGCCGGCAGATTCTTCACAAGGCCTCCCGGTTGACCGACGAAGAATATGAAGGCATGAAAAAGCACGTGGAAAAAGGGGTGGGGATACTCGAACCCATCGGCGGCCCCCTTCGCCGCATCCTGCCCATCATCCTGGCTCACCATGACAAATTTGACGGCTCCGGTTACCATCCCGTGTCAGGAGAACACATCCCCCTGGAGGCCCGGGTGATTTCGGTGGCCGACGTCTACGATTCCCTGACCAGCGATCGACCGTATCGCAAGGCCATGTCCACATACGACGCCAAGGACATCATCGTCAAAGGCTCGGGGACGGAATTCGACCCCAAAGTGGTCAACGCCTTTCTGGTCGCTTTCCGAAAGAGAGAAATGGAAGTGCCGGAAGTGCAGATATAACGCCGTGCTCAGCGGTGTTTGTAATCGAGGGCGGCCCGAATGAAAGAAACGAATAACGGGTGGGGGGCCATCGGTCGCGATTTGAATTCGGGATGAAACTGGCATCCCAGAAACCAGGGGTGATCCGAAATCTCCACGATCTCCACCAGCTGTTCGTCCGGCGACGTCCCGCTCATGACCAATCCCGCCTCCGCCAACCGTCCCTTCATCTCATTGTTGAACTCGTAGCGGTGGCGGTGTCTTTCCGAAATTTCGGACTTGTGGTAGGCCTTGAAGGCCAGTGAGTCGGCTTTCAGTCGGCAGGGATACGCGCCCAGCCGCATCGTCCCCCCTTTGTCGGAGGTGACATCGCGCTGTTGCACCGTCTGAGACTGGTAATCAAACCACTCTTTCATCAGGTATATCACCGGAAACGGGGTGTTCAGGTCAAATTCGGTACTGTGGGCCTCCGGCATCCCGGCCACATGGCGGGCATATTCCACCACCGCCATTTGCATGCCCAGGCAGATCCCGAAAAAGGGAATCCCTTGTTCCCGGCTGTGGCGGATGGCGCGAATCTTTCCTTCGATCCCCCGGGATCCGAACCCCCCCGGGACCAAAACCCCATGAGCGTTACGCAACCGCTCACTGCAGTTGTCGTCGCCGATTTCCTCGGAATCGACAAAATCCAGGATGACCTGGCTTTCGTTGGCCACCCCGCCGTGAAAGAGGGCCTCATTGAGACTCTTGTATGATTCTCTGAGATCGATGTACGTGCCCACAATGGCGATTGTGACCGTGTCTTTGGGATTCTTGCTCTTCTCGACAAACTCTTCCCACTCCTCGAGCCGGGGGGCCCGGGTCCAAATGTTGAGCAGTTCGGTTATCTTGTCATCCAGATGTTGCTGATGAAAGATCAGCGGCACTTCATAGATAAGATCCACATCCTTGGCCGTAATCACCTGATCCACTCCCAGGTTACAAAACAGGCCGATCTTTTTCTTGATCTCGTCGGACAAAAATCGGTCCGTCCGGCACAGCAGGATGTCGGGCTGAATGCCGATGCTGCGAAGCTCCTTGACACTGTGCTGCGTGGGCTTGGTTTTTAACTCTCCGGCCGCCGGCATGTAGGGAACCAACGTCAAGTGGACATACAAGACATTGTCCTTGCCCGCATCGGCTTTGAACTGCCGGATGGCTTCTTGAAAGGGCAGACTTTCGATGTCGCCGATGGTTCCCCCGATCTCGATGATGACCACGTCCACGCCTTCGGCCACCGACTTGATACTCGCCTTGATCTCGTCCGTAATGTGGGGAATCACCTGGACCGTGCCCCCCAGATAATCCCCTCGCCGCTCTTTCGTTATCACCGAATCATAGATCTTGCCCGTGGTGAAGTTGCTGTTGCGGCCCAGCTGGGCATGGGTAAATCGTTCGTAATGACCCAGGTCAAGGTCGGTCTCCGCACCATCATCGGTAACAAACACCTCTCCGTGCTGAAAGGGATTCATGGTGCCGGGATCGACGTTGATGTAGGGATCCAGTTTCTGCAGGGTTATGGTCAGACCTCGGCTTTCCAGGAGCGCTCCGATCGACGCCGATGCCAGGCCTTTGCCCAAGGAAGACAACACACCGCCGGTTACAAAGATAAACTTGGTAGGAAAAGACATATCAGGGAAACATCCTCCACGATGAATTAGGCACGCACTTCAGAAACGATTCGTTCCGATATCTTCTCGGCCGACATACCGAACAGGTCTTCGATCCCGATACGATCCAGGTATTGGTCCTGCCAGGCGAGATTCATTTCCTCCACCAGGTTTCGGATGTGGTGGTATTTGCCGCCCAGGGCGTCCACCTTTTTGTGGAGCGCCAAGCCCCGTTGAAATCCGATCTCAAACAAGACCAAATGATCGATTTTCGTACCGCTCGAGATAACCGGCACCACCAGGATACTCCTGTTATCACGCTTACCTCGCCCGATAAAGACATTTCCGTTCTTGACGATGATGCGCTTGGTGCCGTGTAGCCGCTTGTCCTGTTCAATCCGGGAACTCAGTTCCGCAGAGGTCCCTTCTTTGTTGACCAGGTGGATGGCCGAATCCTCCGTCGGCTCGCCGAGAATGTTCAGGTTCTCGATCCGATAGGTGGTCACCCCTTTGATTTGGGCCACCACTTCCTGCAGACGCTTGAGGACCAAGATGTTGCTGGTGGTCAGCTGGTCCTTGCTGAAACCGCGCCCTTCCAGGGCCTCGAAAAGAAACCCTTCCACCTTGTCCGGGATCCGACTCGTGCCGACGGTAACCGTCTTGGCTTGGTGCTTGATGGCATCCACGGGACGGGCCATTTCATTGATGACCTTACCGATACAAGAAAAAAAGCGTTTCATCAAATTGGGCGCCGTGCCTTCTTGACCGAAATCAAACTCGAAATCTTTGATGGGCAGCCGGCCCGACAGGTACTTGAGCAGCAGCGTGAGATCCGATCCCGCCTGTAACGCCATGGCCGTGGCATACCGATTCTGACCGATCCGTTTTTTGAAGTTACTGTAAAAACCGGTGGCCCGTTCCCGAAAGCCCTTGTCCAGAACGATCTCATAGATGTCCAGACCGCGATCCGTGCACGTCGTGATATAGCGATTCAACTCCTCCCGGAAGGTATACAGA
>CAZHHS010000240.1:0-3272 GCA_964532395.1 uncultured Desulfobacterales bacterium
GGGAATTTGACCGGAACAATCCGGATGTCATGTAGGGGCGAAAAATTTTTCGCCCGTACAACCGGGTCAACGCCCATGCGGAACGTCCAAAACAATCGGTTCCGTTATTCGCGGATTCAAAATCGGGGTGACCAAATGGATGCATGCGCACACCAATGTGCGTGACGTTTGGCAGCGCAATTACTATGAACATATCATCCGCAACGAAAACGAATTGAACCGCATCCGGGAATATATCATCAACAATCCGAAAAAATGGGAATTTGACCGGGATAATCCGGATGTCATGTAGGGGCGAAAAATTTTTCGCCCCTACAGCGAAAGGCCGGGGTTATGAATCAGACAATGGACCAGATGGAGGAACGACTGAAAACGGTCGATTCCACCCAGATTTTCTTTACCGATTTGAACGGTCGCGTGATGACCTTGCAAGTCAACGGCGGAAACGTTAAGTCGATTTTGGAAAACGGCGTCGGCTTTGACGGTAGTTCCGTTGCCGGCATTACGACGGTGGACGATAGTGATCGATTGCTGTTTCCTGTTCCCGAAAGCTTTCAGGTATTGCCGTTTGCCGATGCAAAAATGGGGGCTTTTGTCGGGGAGATCAGAAATGCCGCCTACGAGCCCTCCAAGTCGGACCCTCGCGCTTTACTGGCGTCCGTCATTGCCCGAGCGGAGTCGGAATTCGGCGTGACGTTTTTGCTGGGGCCCGAGCATGAGTTCTTCCTGGTTAAAGGCGATGAATTCAACCTCGATATCCGTTCCGACAAGGCGGGGTATTTCCATGCCGATCCGGGGGACAAGGGCGATGTGATCAGGCGGCGGATTACGGACATTTTGAGCCGGTGCGGGATACCCTTTGAAAAGGCCCATCACGAGGTGACGGCGTCCCAACACGAGATCAATCTCGAGTGTGCGCCCCCGATGACCGTGGCGGACCGGACCGTTCTGTTTAACTATGTGACTCAAAAGGTGGCCGCCGAGTTCGGTTATCACGCCAGTTTCATGCCGAAGCCGTTTGACGGTCAAAACAGAAACGCCTTTCACATTCATTTGTCTATGCAGGATCGGACCGGCAAAAATCTCTTTTACCAGGCCGATGCCTTACATAGTCTCAGTCAGACAGCCAGACAGTTTATCGGCGGGATCATCAAATACGCGCGGGAGGTCTCCATCGTGATGGCTTCCACGTTCAATTCCTATAAGGCCTACGTGCGGGAACGGGAAGCCCCCGTGGTGAGAGGATGGGGCCTCAAGAACCGCAGTTCCATGGTGCGCATCCCCCATGCCGTCACCCCGGAAGCCACCCGCATCGAGTTGAGAAACCCCGATCCGGCGGGCAATGTCTATCTGCAGACGGCCACGCTGATTGCCATGGGGCTTCAGGGTATGAAAGAAGGGCTGGACTGCGGCGAACCGGATAAGGGCAGTACCTATCGCAAGGGGGGACGCTACCGGGTCTGGGATCGGCGGTTTTTGCCCAAATGCATGTTCGAAGCTCTGGTGGAGGCCGAGAAAAGTAAATTTCTGAAAACCGCGTTAGGCGACCGGATCTACGACCACTATATGGCACTCAAGACCGCCGACTGGGAAGAACACCGGACGCATGTGACGCCGCGGGAGTATGAGAAGTATTTGTAAAGGTTAAAAAGGTTCAAGGTTCCGGGTTCAAAGGTTCAAAGGTTCAAGGTTCAAGGAAAGGGTTGACGATTTGGGGGCTTTCTATAAATCCATCAAGTTTGATGGCGTCGTAAAAGTCTTCCAATCGTCATGCCGGACCTGGTAAGCCTGCCCTGGAAAGCATTAATCCAGGGGCATCCGGAAGTCATTGAATTTACTGGATCCCGGCCTTCGCCGGGATGACGTAAAAGAGGAAAATCTGACTTTTTGTAGATTTTTACGCTGATGGCATTCAAGCCGTAGGCCTTAAGCCCTGAGCCTTGAGCCATTTTCATCCAAGGAGAACGATAGATGGAAGAATGGATTGAACAGCTTCAAAACAGTGTCAATACGCTGGAAAGACTAAAGACGTTTATCAACCCCACGCCGGAGGAAGTGGAGGCCATTCATACGTTGGGGACCAAGTGGGGGACCACGCCTTATTTTGCTTCCCTCATGGACCCCAATGATCCAAATTGTCCCATCCGGCGGCAGGTGGTTCCGTCCATGAAAGAACGGGAGAACCGGTATGGGATTCCCAACTATTTGATATGGAAAGAAAACCGGGCGACCGATGAGGTCCGACCGGACAGTATCGCCCGCCAGTATTATGATCGTATCGCCTTTACGGTTACCGATATGTGTGCCAACTATTGCCGCCACTGTTTCCGCAAGGAACTGGTGGTGGACCGGGATCTGAAACTGCGCTTCGATCTGGAAGAAGGGCTCGCCTGGATCGGGGATCATCCCGAGATCCGCGATGTGTTGATTACCGGCGGCGATCCCTTTATCCTGTCGGACGACAAGATCGGCTACGTCATCGCCAAGCTTCGGGAGATCCCGCATCTGGAGATGATTCGTTTCGGGACCCGCACCCCGATCGTTTTGCCCCATCGGATCACGGACGGTCTCAAGAAGACCCTGAGCGGCTACCACAAGGTGCCCATATGGATCAACACCCAGTGCAACCACCCCAAGGAGATCACGGAAAAAACCGCTCGGGCGGTCTACGATCTGCTTTCCTGCGGCGTGAATGTGGGGAATCAAGCCGTCTTATTGAAAGGGATCAACGACGACGTGGATACCTTTCGGGAATTGCACCGGAAACTTTTGTCCGTCCGTATCCGGCCTTACTATGTCTTTTATTGCGAGCCCGCCCCGGGGATCGATCATTTCCGCACCCCGGTGGAAAAGGGCGCCCAACTGATCCGAGATGCCATTCGGGGCCACACCACCGGCCTGGCCCAACCCATGTACGTGATTGCCACCAATATCGGCAAGGTCCCCCTGATGCCCGATTATTATATTGTGGAAAAGAAGGCCGATGAATACGTGCTCAAAAACTACAAAGGTGAGCTGACGACGTTGCCGAACATTCCCGAATAGGGGGTTGAAGTCGCGGGTTTAGGATAACCGTATTGCTTTTTTGGGCTTGATTTGTTACAGGGTCAAGCTAACTTGCGTAGCAACGAGACACCTTATCAGCTTTTGCGTTTCCGGGAACCAAGCAACCGGAAGACGTTCCTACCGAAACTGAAGATTGATGAAATCGTAAAAGGCTGGGTTAAGCCGCCCCGCGGCTTCCTGTGAGCAACGAACTTGATTGACCGTAT
>CAZHHS010000241.1:0-3217 GCA_964532395.1 uncultured Desulfobacterales bacterium
GAGAAAACCCGACGGCGAATAGAAGACTATCATGAGCGGATCAAAACGACCCTGGAGGTCATTTCATCCCTGGACCGGGAATGTCGATCGACGGTCAGTGAACGGCGCCAGGGATTGAAACAGGAGATACTTCAACTGAAGCAGGGGGTTGCCGCAACAAAGGGCTACGGAGGTGCGCGCCGCGACGATCCAAGATTCCTGGATGTAAGGCGGTAACGTAGGTAGCGTAGGAGGTGAAGATCATGTGGGTCGAATCGGTTGGTTCGGTAAAGCAGGCGGTCGATGTCGGGCAGGAACCAAATCTGCAGGCCAAAGACCAGATGTCGAAAAAGCCGTCTCAGGAGCAGGAAGATAAAAAAGCGGATGTCGCCTTTTTAAAAGACGTGCTTGAAGTCGCCCAGAATCATTTTCATGTTTCCGGCGTAAATCTGGATTTTTCGGTTCATGACGCGACAGGTACGGTCAAGGTGGACGTGACGGACAAGGAAACGGGGGAGGTCATCCGGGAAATTCCACCTCAGCAGGTCTTGGACCTCATGGCCCGGATTGATGAGATGATGGGCATGCTATATGACGAAAAGGCATGATGCAATACCCATCCGAAGCGTAATTATAGATGATGACCGATCGATTGGTGAGGTGCTTGAGGAGGTTGTATCAAGGGACGATATTTCTGTTGAGGTCTTCGGTGACGGCCGAGAGGCCGTGGAGTATATAAAGAAAGAGACCGTCGATATTGTCATTACCGATTTGATGATGCCCGAGGTGGGCGGCCTTGAGGTATTGAACCTCACGCGCCAAGTCAATCCGGATGCCTTGGTCATTATCATTACGGGCCATGCGTCGCTTGAGACGGCTATCGAGGCGGTGAAAAAGGGGGCTTATGACTACATCAGAAAGCCGTTCAAGCTTGAAGAAGTAGAAATCTCCTTTAATAATGCTGTTGAACGCGTTCGATTGGTTCGCAAAAACAAAGAGTTGATACTGGAGCTCAAGGCGGCGTATGATCGTCTGGTGGTGGCCGAGAGGGACTGCGACGAGGCTTCATCAAAGGCAGCGCCCAAAGACGAAACGACTGCCTACCTCAACTTTTTTTCCAATACCCTCCCCGGTTTTGAACTCCTCCAAAAGCCGGAAAAAAGTCGTCAGGACGTCTTCGAAAGACTGGAAAACCTATCTTACCTAAGGAAAGAAGGCTTATTGACCGATGTTGAGTTTAGGAGACTCAAAGGTTATCTGATGAAGCAAGTCGACACGGAGTCACGCAAAATATAGGCGCTGATTTGAACGGTTGGCGGGCATTCTACAACCCAAGACATTGACCACAATACGGTTTATGAACGAGCAGCTGAATATATTGGTCGTTGACGACGACGAGACCGTTCTGGAGACCTTTGAAGAATACTTCGGCTCGGCCGAAGAGCGGTATTCATTGATAACGGCCCGGAACGGTGCTGATGCCATCGACATCTGTGGTGAGACAAAGGTCGATTTCTGCTTTACCGACCTGTACATGCCCCAAGTCGACGGGATTGAATTTGTCAACCGACTTCGCAAACTGGACAATACCATCCCTGTGGTGGTGATGACCGGATATCCGACGACGGACAATGCCATCGCCACGCTAAAGGGCGGGGTGCTCGATTTCTTGAAAAAGCCGTTTGGGGCGGATGAAATCGGAAAAGTACTGGAAAGTGCCCTTACCAAACGATCCAAGTTTGTAGATACACTCTTTTCAAAGGAAGAGAAATCAAACCGAGATCGCCTCCTGTACCTGGATGAAAAACTATCGGAAAAGACCAACGATTTAAACACGCTCAACCTGATTTTGCAGAAGCTGGAATGGGTAAAGAGCAGCTCCGAGTTTTTTGATCTGGTGGTGGGCTTGTGTGCCCAGGTGACCGGAAGCGATGAAGCCCATTTCCACGTGTTCGACGAAAGTGTCGGGAAAACGGCCCTGGTGGCCTCTTTTCAGAAGAACGAGTCCGAATTCGATGCGGATAAAGAATGGGCCATCGAAAAGGCGGCCATGAAAGGCATTACGGAAGGCACCGCCTTTTTGATGAAAGACTGTGTGAATTCGGATTGTCTTGGTTTGCCGGTCCGTTCGGTGATTGGGATCCCGCTGCGGATCCGAAGAAAGGTTTTTGGTATCATTACCGCCGCCCTGGTTGGAGAGGGAAAGAAAGCGTTTACTGAAAAAGAGGTCTATTATCTCGATTTTGTCGCCAAGCGGGCAGGCTTTCTGATAGAAAATATCGCATTGTATGAGAATATATACGAAAACCTCTTTGCCACCTTATATGCCTTTGTAGAAGCCATTGAGGCGAAGGACCCGTATACGAAACAACATTCCAACCGGGTGGCCGAGCTTGGGGTGGTTATCGGGGCTGAAATGGGGGTGTCCGGGGAATCGTTGGATCTGTTGAATTTCTCCGGCCATCTTCATGACATTGGAAAGATCGGCATCCGGGACAATATCCTGCTCAAGCCGGAGCAATTGACGGAAGATGAATATACGGCCATCAAGGCCCATCCGATTATCGGGGCCAATATCATCGGCCATCTCGGCTTGATGTCCGAGGAGCAAACCATCGTTCGGCATCACCATGAGCGTTGGGACGGCGGCGGATATCCGGACGGACTCAGCGGGACGGACATTCCGTTCTTGTCCCGGATACTGGCGGTTGCGGACGCCTATGACGCCATGGCATCGGATCGTGCCTACAGAAAACGAATTCCCCGTGATATGATCATCCGGACCATCCAGCAAAACGCAGAGAAGCAATTTGATCCCCAAGTGGTCAATGCGTTTATGGACGCCCACAAGAGCGGCAAAATGCTCAACGCCGAGGTCGTGGGGACGGTCGCCGGTACGAAGCGTGGTGTCGTGGGCATCAAGTCCGATGTGTTTAATGGCTGCAGTCTGCAAAATCCCACTTCTCCCGCCGCCAAAATCCACCGCCCAAAAAACTGAGAAAATGTAGAGTGATTGCACGTACGGGTAGGATCGATATGGTATGAGGGTTGCATCCTACGGTCGAGGGGCTATTGTCATGAGAACCGATGCTATAGTAAAAAATTGGGTGGGGGACCATGGAAACGATAAGTTCTGATGAAAAACGGGAATGTGTCCGCGCGCCGCTGGGCGTAGATGTTCACTATCAGGTCTTGAGTGAAGACCAGTATGAAAAGAGACGGGCCGGTGGAGAAACGA
>CAZHHS010000242.1:0-3214 GCA_964532395.1 uncultured Desulfobacterales bacterium
TCCAGGCTGATTTCTCCCAAATGGAGGTCATTGGAACTAAAATAGGTATAGGGAGAATCATGTTTATACAGGGCGCCCACGGCCGGATCCTTAAAGAGAATACACCCACAGCCGTACGGCTGCAGCCCGTGTTTATGGGGATCCACGGCGATCGAATCCGCCTGTCCGATGGCATCGAAGTGCCGCCGAGTCTCCTCGTCCAGCCTGTCACTCAAGACAAAATACCCGCCATAGGCGGCGTCGGCATGAATTCGGAACCCATAGCTCTGCTGAAGCCGGCAGATATCCGCCAAGGGATCCACCGCCCCCGTGGCCGTGGTTCCCATCGTGGCCACTACGGTACCGATATCCCCCCCTTTTAAGGCCTCCCCCAAGGCCGCCGTATCCATCCGGCCCTTGTCATCGCAGGCAATGGCGGTAAAGGGAAGTCCCAGAACCTGGGTAATCCGGTCATGGGTGTAATGGGCCTGCCGGGAGGCGACGATCCGCGTTTCCGGTTTGAGTCTTCCGGACACCCAGAGGGCCTCCAGATTGGCCAAGGTACCACCGCCGCACAGGTGTCCCAGGTGGGTGGACCAGCCAAACATCCGGGCAATCTGACTGACCGCGTCCTTTTCCATTCGGGAACTCGCTCGGCCCCCGTCCAAGGCATGATTGTTGGGATTGATCGACATACTCAGCATGTATGCCAAGCGGGCGACCGGATGGGGCGGTTTCAACATCTGTCCCGCATAAAACGGGTGAAAATAGGGATAATTGTCCTGCATGGCCTCGGCGACTTCCAGGAGCACCTCTCGAATCCCGTTACGGTCCACCGGCGCTTCCACCTGCGGCAGGTCTTTGAACCCGTCTTCAAGCCGTTCAAGGCCCTCGGCCAGCAATGACAGATTCCCTTTGTCCAATATCATTCTTATACCCCCCGTTTGGTTTTTCTCCGAATCACATCGGATTATATATGTGCCACAAAGGACGACACCATGACAACCCAAATTGAGAGACCAAAAAAGGCCGTAAAGGCATCACCCCCTACGGCCTTGTTGATCCTTATGGAATGGGTGTCCCTTAGCCCGCGCCCATCTCCTGAAGCACTTTTTCCGCCTCTTGACGCCCGGGATACGTCGACGCCCCCGCAGTGGCCGCCTGGAGATGCTCGCGCGCTCGGGTCTCCTCTCCAAGAGCCAGAAAGATCATCCCCAGATGATAACTGATGATCGGGCGCCGTTCACCGATCTCGGAAACACCGACGAGAAGGTCCCGGGCCTTTTCATACTCTCCCCGGCGATAATAAATCCATGCCGCCGTGTCGACCACGTCGGGATTGTCGGCAAACTTGACCAGGAGTGGTGAAATGAGGCGTTCGGCCTCGGCCAGATTTTCTTCGGTGGGCTCGTGCTCCGCATAATAAAAGGCCAGATTGTTGGCCGCGGAGGAGGATTCCGGATTCTTTTTTAGCACCTCCTGATAGAGCCTTTTCGATTCGTCAAAGGCCCCTTTCTGTTCCAGCAATGTGGCCAGCAACATGGTGATGCCCGTGTTATTGGGGTTTTGCTCCCGAGCCTCGGCGTACTTCTCGATGGCTGCATCCATGGATCCATGAAGCTGCTCGAGACGAGCCAGGCTCAACAGGGCTCCTGAATTGGCGGGATCCAACGCCAAGGCCTTCTCAAAGTGGGAACGCGCCTGGTCGTACGCTTCTTGGTGGCTGTAGAGCCGGCCCAACAAAACATGCAGCCCGGCGTTTTCTGGCTGTTTAGCGATTTGCGCCCGACATCGGGAAAGAGCTTCCGCTACATTCCCTTCGGCCATCCACATATCGACCAGTCGCGCCAAGGCCGGTGTGAAGTCGGAATCCAGGGCCAAGGCCTTCTCCAAAAGGGGTGCCGCCTCGTCCGGCTTGCCGGCTATCAACCGGGTCAAGGCGACTTTGTAATTGGCTCGAGCCGATTCGGGCTGCAGGCTGAGAACATGGTCGAAATGCCTTTGCGCACAGGGCACATCTTTGGCCGCCAGGCAAATATCACCCAGAGCCGTCAAGGCACCGACTTCATCGGGATAGGTCTCCACAATGGCCGCCAGTTGTTCCCGCGCCGAATCGAGTTGCCCCTTTCGCTTGTAGATCTCACTCAGGGCATACCGGGCTTCCTTGACCCGGGGGTTGACTTCCAGGATTTTCCTATATTGATCTTCGGCAAGCCCTATTTCCTCATTGGCGAAATGGGCCCCGGCCAACTTCAAGGAAACGGCGACACTGTTGGGATCTTCGGCAAGAACCGCACGATAGGCCGAAATGGCCCCCGTGAAATCCTTTTGGGCCGCCAAGATGTCTCCCTTAAGATTGGCGGCATTCACGTCTTTGGGATTTTCTTTCAGGACTTCTTCCACCAATCCCAGGGCACGGTCCAATTGCTTTTCTCTAAAGTATATACCCGCCATCAGGGTCTTGGCTTTCAAGAAATCGGGGCCCGTTTTCACCCGCTCTGCATAGTCGGAAAGGACCTTAACCGCCAGGTCCCCTTGCCCCTGCTCCGTGTAATACGTGGCCAGCATTTCGTGGATGCCATAAGCCTCCGGCAGGTCCTCAGCAGCCCTTTCCAGCGTTGCTTCCAGATCCTCTGCTCTTTGCTTCTCCTTATAGAACTGGGCCAGATATAATCGCGGTTCCATCTTATCCGGATTGGTGGAGACAATTTCTTCAAGCAGCCGTTCCGCTTCGTCATCTCTTTGCCGTTGGGCATAAAACCGGGCCAATAGAAACTTCGCCTCATGGCTTTCCGGCGTTTGCGCTATGAGCTTCTTATATTCTTGCTCGGCGGCGGAAAACTCCTTTTCCGTCTCGAGGAGCCGTATGAGCATAAACCGCGCCGTCTTGTTGCTCTCGTCTTGCGACAACAGCCCCCGGAGCACGCGCTGGGCTCCCGTCGGATCAGACCGCTTCATCTTTACGTTGGCCAAGAGCATATGTGCTTCCGCCGGGTCCGGGCCTTGCTTGACCAGGGGCATGAGGAGGCTCTCGGCGGTCTCGTAACGCTCATTCCGAACCAGGCAAGTCGCCTTCAGCAATTGGGCCCCCTGGTGATCGGGATGCGTTGCCAACACCTGCTCGGCCTTCTCCAAGGCCTTGTCCGTTTCCCCTGCCATCAGCAAGATCCGACCCAGGGCCACTTGGGCTTCCACCAGTTCGGGATCCAGGTCCACCGCCTTGGATAACAGACCA